>JBLNDH010000398.1:0-2862 GCA_050261455.1 Bacillota bacterium | reverse complement strand
CACTCCGTGAGATCCGTCGTCGGTATGACGCATTGAGCCCGGATCATCTGATTCGGGTGGCCAAGCGGTACCGCGCCAGCTATGTTGTGACAACCCGCCCTGTGGATCACCCCAGACTGGTCGAAGTCCGCTCTCAAGGGCGGTACCACGTTTATCACTTTGAGGGGTTTGATTGACCCACCGGGGACCGACGGTGGATCCACCGGGGGCACACGCCGGACCTCCCAGGGACCCCCGTGCGCACACCGGAAACCACAGGAGCGACGCATCGACTAAGCGACAGAGCGACGAAGGGACGGGAAAAGGGCGATTGTCAAAGAGCCGTACAACAGAGCGGCCATAGGGCCGACTCTGGGGTAGTCGTACCATAGGGGGCGGGGAATTTCAAGCATAATGTCGACATTCTAGTTAGGTATTTTTATGGAGGAAGGGAGTACCGGGCGAGGGGAGCCATTGTTCAGGGGGAGGATCTTGTTCAATCAATCACGACCAGCGCATTGCCAATTTCATTCCGATCATCGGCCGCGATTGGCAATACCTGGGCCAGCTTCGACCCGGCCTCTTCTATGGTGTCGCACAGCGGCTCGAGGGCTTTTCCCGAGCGTAAGCCGGTGACGAGGCGAGCACACAACTCATCCAGCGCCGGCTGACCCAGCTTCTCCAGGATCATTTGATCGGCCAGCAATACGGCGGTGCGCTCGTAGAGGGACAGGTAGATCAGCAACCCCGTCCGGCTCGTCGTGTGGTGAACACGGGCATCGAAGAAGACCTGCCGGGCCCGTTCCGCGACTTCCTCCCGCATCTGCCGGATGGGCGTGAACAATCGGCGTAGCCAGCCCACATGGCTCCCCAAGGCTGTCCCGACGATGAAGCCGAGGACCATGGTCCCAATCAGCATGCCCCAATCCATGGGCAGCGAACGCTGGCCCCAGTTGCCCGTTTCCAAGGGGTTCTTGGGCAAGAGGAGCCAAACGAGGGACATCGCGATCAGGCCCACCCACAAGCCGACGATGTCCTCAGCGCGATCGTAGCGACCTGAAGCCGTCGCCACCACGGGGACGATCTCCGCGGACGTTCGGCTTTCGGCCTGGCCCACGGCTTGGGCGATCCGCTGCTTCTGTTCTTCCGAGAACAATGTTGATGCCTGTTGCATAGATCTCTCGCTTTTTTACCAGGAACCGCTGGCGCCACCGCCGCCGGAGAATCCGCCGCCGAACGATCCACCGGAGAAGCCTCCGGAACTGGAGTGGCGTGAGGTCAGCATCTGATAGAGGAGGGTCCCGATGATGGCGAAAACCGCGCCCCAGAACAACCACGCCCAGCCGCCGCTGCCCCGGCGGATCAGCGACACGATGGTGAAGATTCCCAACGCCACCGCCCCGACCATCAACCAATTGTGCGACGCCGGCCGGGGACTGCTTGGCAATTGCAGGCCACGTGCCATTTTCTCCAAGGCCTCCACCCCGGCAACGATGCCGCCGGAGTAATCCCCCGCTTTGAAGCGCGGGATGATTTGTTCATCCATAATCCGCTGGCAGATCGCGTCCTTTTCGCGTCCCCAGCCGGCCCCCAGCTCAATCCGTGCTTTGCGATCCAGTTGTGAAACCACCAGCAGGATGCCTGTGTTCCAATCCTGGCCATTCAGCTTCGCCTGCCCGACCTGCCACTGGTCAAAGAGCAAGGTGGCGAATGTCTCGATGCGAAGCCCATCCCCGCCATATGATGCCATCCGATCGATGGTTACCACGACGATAGGCGTTGCCTTGTCGGTCAACAGCCGATCGCAGAGGGATCGGATGCGGGCCTGATCCTGCGAGGCAATGATCTTCGCCTGGTCCAGGATGAACTCCCGCGGCCCGGGCGGGTCCAACTGGATTCGCATCGCGGCCCAGGCGGGTGAGCCAATTAAAGGAATCCAACCCAAAGCGAAAGTGAGCAACACGCAGAGTCCCTGGGATAATCTGCTAGGCTTGGGCGGTGTCGAGCGGTTTCGGGATTGGGAGGGTTCATTAGGCGCAAGCAGCGACAAAACCGGTTGAAGTATTCGTGCCCCAATAGCGATCATGGCAGCAACTTAGCCGGTACGGCCGCGTGGCACAATCACTATGCTCCTACATTCCCGGCTTACTGACCTTCGCGCCGTCAGCGGAGGACGGGGTATCTCGAGTGCTGAGTGCTGAGGGCTGAGGGCTGAGGGCTGAGGGCTGGGTGCGGAGTGCTAAGTGCGGAGTGCGGAGAATAACCGGTCCGTTGAAGTGGACCCTACAAGATGAGCTTGCTCCGTTACGCTCACCGTGAAGATCAGTAGAGCGGTTGTTGAGTCAGTGTAGCGATCGGGCAACGGCTTACCGCCCCGCTGCGTGGGGCTTTTCTTGGGTGTATGGGCAAGTGAGCCCATGCCGGTTTTGATTTTGCCGCCGATGGAGGGCGCATGGGCAAGATGCCCGGGATACATTTTGTTGCCACAGATGGGGCACAGATGAACACAGATAAGATGCATGGGCGAGCCGCCCCATGCCACGGTCGCGCAGGGCTGGATCGTCTGGGAGGTGGGGAAAGATCCGGACTTGCGCTGCGCTACCGTCCGGCTTGGGGGTTGTTTCGGAGATCGTTCGGGGCCGTTCTCACATGCGTATCGTCCTTGGGGTCTTCCCATATCCGCAGGGGCTTGATCGGGGGGCCAATGAGGTTGTGTTTTGCGGCCAGGTGGTGGAACAGGGCGATGGCTTCCAGTTGGCGGGGGCCGATGTCGTAGTGGAGGTAGGTGCAGAGGTATTGGCGGGCGATTTCCTCGGGCCAGCCTCTGGGGAGGGCCCAGCGGTGGATGATCTGGTCGATATGGGCCAGGCCATGGCGTTTGGC
>JBLNDH010000397.1:0-6913 GCA_050261455.1 Bacillota bacterium | reverse complement strand
CCATCCGTGCCCCAATCCCTTCGTTTCTTCTCCCTCTCTCTCCCTCGCCCGGTACTCCGGGAGAGGGAGAGAGAGGGTTCCGCGCAACCGATCTCCCATGTCTCCAAGCCCTGGGATTCATCCCTGGATCCCCCTTCAATTGGCAATTGAGAATTGCCAATGTTCAATTGTCAATTAAGTGCGGTGATCCTCCCTCCGCCGTCCCGTCCCCTATACGCTTGCAGTTTCGCGGATCCAATCGCGTTCTTCCGCCAATCCCCCCAATCACTGTCATCCGTGCCCCAATCCCTTTCTCCCTCGTCCCTTCCTCCGTGCCTTCGCCCTTTTTCAGTTTGCGGCTCACCCCCGCGCTGTGAAATCTATGACCCTCTTCCTTTCTCCCCTGACCTCCCAGAGATCTCTTACTCCCATACAAGCCCAGGGATTTATCCCTGGGTTACTCGCCTTAATCTCCCCTCCTTCCCCTCGCCCCAACAAAAAAGCGGACCGGTTCAACCGGCCCGCTTCTTCTGCCATGACGCAATATTCACTTAAATCATCGGCGTCTTCCCCGGCATCGCCACCGGGTCCGTCTTCCGCGGCCCGAACTTCAGATCTTCGGGCTTCGGCGTCAAGTCGAGCTTCGAGTTCAAGGCGTCCGTCCACCGGACCATCTTGCCCGTATACGCCGCCAACCGGCCCATGATCGCCGTCAGCGTGCTTTCCGCAGCACGCTTGGCTTCATTGATCGGCTTGCCGGCGCGAATGCTCTTCACCAGGTCCGCGTGCTCCTGTTCGTACGGATTCACTTCTTCATCCGACGCGAACTTCCAGGTCCTCTTGCCCTTCTCATCAAAGATCGAGGATTCCGCAATCGCCGAACCCTTCGTCCCGATGAAGTTCTCGCCCACGCGGTTGTAGCACCCGTCGGTCTGCCGGCACACGCTCGTCACCCGAGCGCCGCTCGGATACTCGTAATCCACTGAAAAGTGGTCGTAAATATGCCCGTACGCCGGATCGGTACGAACCTGCCGCCCGCCCACCGCGATGCACTGCTTCGGGTGCTCGCCGATCACCCAGTTGGCCACGTCATGCTGGTGCATGTGCTGCTCAACGATGTGATCGCCCGCCAGCCATGTGAAGTACATCCAGTTGCGGAGCTGCCATTCCATATCGCTCCACTCCGGCTTCCGCTCTTTCACCCACGCCCCGCCCTGCGTCCAGTAGACCTGGCCCGCTACGACCTTCCCGATCGCGCCGTCCTGGATCCGCTTGATCGCCTCCAGGTAGCTCGGCTGGTGCCGGCGCTGCGTGCCGATCACAAAGCCCAGGTTCTTCTTCTCCGCCTCTTCCGCCGCCGCCATGATCAGGCGGACGCCCGTCGGGCAGACCGCCACCGGCTTCTCCGCGAAGATGTGCTTCCCGGCCTTGATCGCCGCATCAATCATCAGCGGCCGGAACCCAGGCGGCGTCGCCAGAATCACATAGTCAATATCGCACGCCAAAACCTTCTTATACGCATCCCAGCCCACAAAGCACTGATCCGTCTTGATGTCGTACTTTGCCTTCGGCTGCGCATCGAAATGCGTCTTGGCCGCCGTCAACTGATCCTGGAACAGATCGCCCAACGCCACCAACTGCACGTTCGGCGAAGAGTTCACCGAGTCCGCTGCTGCACCACGACCACGCGACCCGCAACCCACCAGACCGATACGGATCTTGTCACTCCCAGCCGCGTGCGCGTAGTTCGTGCCCATGCTTGCCACCACGGCCGCCGACATCGCGGCCGTCGTCTGCAAAAAACCACGCCGCGTGAAGGAAACTGACTTGTTCTCACCTTGCATAGATGCGTTCCTTTCCATTGCTCACAGATTCACTTCTGCATCAGGCACGCCTTCAACCACGCCCTGACACTATTAATTACCCGCGCCAGTCCGGCCCGTTGGCCGGCAGATCCAGTTTGGCATCGAGTTTCGCGTTCGACTGAATCATCTCGTCCCACGTCACCATCCGCCCTTCATACGCCGCCATTCGACCCAGGATCGCCGCCAGATTGCTGTTCGCGCTCTCCTGGGCATTGTCCAGATACACGCCGTCGGCGATGCTCTTGCAGAAATTCTTGATGTTCGTAATCGCGCCTTCGGCGTAAATGTTCCCGGTGTTCCCGCCCCGATACCCGCCGGTCTTCGCCAGGATGTTCACATTTCCGCCGTAGTGCGAATCCACCGTCCCCAGCGTCCCGAAAATCCGGCAGCACAAATCGTCATACCGCTGTGTGTATTGCGCCGAGCAGAAGTCCATCAGGACATCGTTCGGATACCAGTAATGCACCAGGAAATGATCCCAGCAATCGCCCACATCCACCCGCGCCTTCCGCCCGCCCGTCCCGCACGCCTTGATCGGGTGCCCGCCCAGGAACCAGTTCGCCACGTCGATGACGTGGATGTTCTGCTCCACGATGATGTCCCCCGACAGCGCCTTGTCAAACACCCAGTTCCGCAGCCGCGCCATCGGCGAGTCTCCCTCCGCCTGCTTGCCCAGCCTGCTCGCTACGTAATACACCTGCCCGCTGACCGGCTTGCCAATCAGCCCGTCCCGAATCCGCTGCGCCGCCCCCATATAGAACTCGTTGACGCGTGTCTGGAAATCCACCAGCACGCTCAACTTGCCCTTCACCTTCTTGGCCGCCTCCACGATCGCCTGACACCCCGCCACATCCACCGAAATCGGCTTGGCCAGGTACACATGCTTCCCCGCCGCCAACGCCGCCACCGCATGCTCCGGATGGAAGTAGGGGGGGCTCTCAATCGCCACTGCATCGACGTCGCTGTTGAGCAGTTCCTTATACCCCTCCAACCCCACATAACGCCGATTCGCATCCACCTTCAACTGCTCGCCCGCTTCGTTCACCCGATCCCGGAAATAGTCGTAAACCGCTACGATCTTCGCGTTGGCGTTCTCCTGGAACAGGTTGCCGATCCATTTGCCTCGCCCCCCGCATCCGATCAACCCCACCTTGATCTTCGCATTGGCATCCGCTCCGCGCACCGCCGGCGCACTCAAAATCGTCAGCCCGGCCGTCGCTGCCGCCGCTTTCACAAAACTCCGCCTACCCACTTGGCTATCCTGTGACATGACTTGTTCCTTTCGCCATATCCCGCTTATCCCCTCGCCCGCTACTCCGGGCGAGGGCCGGGGTGGGGGTTCTTTGCCAACCCCGCACTCCGCAGGGTCCGCTTCGGCGGACGGTAATCTGCCTCACTTGCTCGGCGTCGTCTGCAAATATTCCTCGAAAAACGCCCTCATCGCCAGTGCCATGCGATTCAATTCTGCTCCTCCCCAGCCAGGATTCGCCCCGGCACCTCCGCTGCTTATCGATGGTTGATCTACCCCTGAATACCACCTCGCCCACTCTCCCGTTTATCGCCCAAATCTCCCTGGAAACCCCTATAAAGCCCACGGCGCCGCCGTGGGAAACCCAAGGCTCTCAAAACCGCTTCTACCCATTCCTCGGCCCCAACCACACATACCCCGCCACCGCCGCAATCATCAAAGCCAATCCCGCCCCATACGCCGCCCAGAACGAAAGCTGCAACCGATTCGCCAACGCCAATGGCACAAACACCGGCAAGCACGCCAGGATCAACCAAAACATCTCCCGCGATAACGTACACACCGGCCCCACATCCGCGCTCTTCAGATACAACATCAGCAGCACCATCACCGGCACCACCGGCACCGTCAACACCAACGCCCCCAGCCGCGGAAATCGCCCCGCGATCTCCGAGACTCCAACCACGATGAACCCGGCCGCCAACCCCCGCAAAATCAACTGCACCATTGCTCGATCCGTCTCCTTCCTCTTAGGCCTCCAACCCCTTTCGGTTCTTCCCCACCCTTCTCCGCCGGCCTCCTCGCCCGGTACTCCGGAACATGATGTACCCGGCTCGCCTGCTTCAGCCCCGAAGGGGCGATCGTCAATAGCCAGGGGCGTCAGCCCCTGGAATCGGGGATCCCCCAAGCTCCAGCCCCAACGGGGCCAAAGAACTGCCCTTGCATCAATGATGCATAATGTTCTCCGGGAAAGGGCCAAAGCGAGGGCCTTTCTGCAACTCTCGGAGGCTTACCGCAAAGCCGAAAGGCCCTCCTTGTCCCCACAATAAGCAAATCCCCATAGACCTCCAAGCACAGGTCGCTATATTGATCTCCAACAAGGACCTTTCTATGGCCACCGAAGAAGAACTCCGCAAAGCGCTCAAAGCCTTCAAAAAACGTCTCAAGCTCACCCAACTCGACGACGATTCTCGCCTCGGCGTCGGCCCCCTCAAAACCGGCGCCCGCTCCAAGGTCGTCTCCATCCAGCCTCCCGCCGGCTTCGGCTCCGCCATCTGGGAAGAGCTCGCCGACAAAGGCTTCCTCAAACGCGACACCGCCGGCTTCTACGAACTCGTCCCCGGCAAGTAACCCCCGCCTTTGCTCCCTCCAAGCCCAGGGATTCATTCCTGGGTCCGTATCCCAATTGGCAATTGCGAATTGTCAATTATCAATTATCAATCGAGCGTGAATATCCCTCTTTCACCATCCGATCCTCCCAATTCCGCACCCAGATCCCTCCTCCACGGATCCACCCTCTCCTTTCCCAAAATCCTCCCTCTCATTTGATATTCGGATTTACCCCTCCTATGAATTCTTCCAAACCGGGCAGTCGCGACAGTACGTGAGAAGGTCACACCGGTCGCACTCCCACACGATGGGCTTTACGATAGCGCGGGTCGCGGTGGGTCCCATCCCCCGATCCCCGGCTATCGGCAACCAAAGAGGTTATTTGCAATGTCCATGATCGTTGGTAAGCCGGCTCCCCAGTTCCAACTCGATGCCGTCCACAACGGCACCTTCAAGACCGTTTCCCTCGACGACTACAAGAAGAAATGGCTCATCCTCTTCTTCTACCCGCTCGATTTCACCTTCGTCTGCCCGACCGAAATCCTTGCCTTCTCCGATCGCTACGACGAATTCAAGAAACTCGGCGCCGAGATCGTCGGCGTCAGCATCGACAGCAAATTCACCCACTTCGCCTGGACCAATACCCCGCGTGCCCAGGGCGGCATCGAAGGTCTCCGCTATCCCCTCGCCGCCGACCTGACCAAAGAAGTGGCCACCGCCTACGGCGTCCTCGCCGATGGCGCCGTCGCCCTCCGTGGCCTGTTCCTCATCGATCCCGATGGCGTCATCCAGCATGCCACCATCAACAACCTCAGCGTCGGCCGATCCGTCGATGAAACCCTCCGTGTCCTCCAGGCCTTCCAATTCGTCCGCGACCATGGCGACGTCTGCCCCGCCAACTGGCACCCCGGCCAAGACACCATGAAGCCCGACCTCCAAAAGGCCAAGTCCTACTTCAGCAAACACGCGTAACGGTCATCCTTTTCGATCTACGCTGCTCTCCAAAAAAGAGCCGGCCCCACCCGTGGGCCGGCTCTCTTTCTATCCATCCTGGCAACTACCAACTACCAACTACTCACAGGATCTTCGTCTTCCCCGGCACCGCCACCGGATACGTCCCCGTCGCATCCGGCTTCACCGGCGGCTCCATGTCCCACGTGCAATCCTCCGGCTTCGGCCCAAAGTGGAAGTCTGACTTGCTCACCTGCTCCCACGTCACCTCCTGCCCGCTGTAGCACGACAACTCGCCCATCATCGCGATCTTCGTGCTCTGGGCCATGTACCCGCCGCAGTTGATCGGCTTGCCCGCGCGGATCGACCGGTAATACTCCAGATGCTCATTCTCATACGGGCTCACCCGCTCGCCCTGGTATCGCCACGTGCCACCCTGCCCCTGGATGCGATGCGACTCCGGATACGCAATCCCCTTGCTCCCCATGATGATCCCCGATTCCTCGTTGTAGCACCCGGGTGCCGTGCGGCAGAAGGCATACAGCCGCAGCCCGTTCTCATACTGATACACCACCGAGTGGTGATCGAACACATCCCCATAGATGTAGGCCCGATCCAGGCACGTCGCACGGCCCGCCAGACCATGGCACTTCACCGGGTTCATCTCTTTCAGAATCCACCGTGCCCGATCCAGGTTGTGCACCAGCGATTGCGTCACATCATCGCCGCATAGCCAGCTGAACCGATATTGGTTGGCGTACTGGAACTGCAATTCCCCCTGTCCTTCATGCCGGCGATCCACCCCATACGGCGGCCGGATGAAATTCTCCTCAATCGCGACGATCTCGCCAATTGCCCCATCCTGAATCCGCTTCACCGTCTCCCGCATGGCCGGGTCAAACCGTCGATGCAGCCCCGACAGGATGCCCAGGTTCTTCTCCTTCGCCAGGTCGCACGTCGCCTGCATCAGCTTCACGCCCAGCGGATCGATCCCGTGGGGCTTCTCCACAAACACATGTTTCCCCGCCTTGATCGCCGCCATCGAGTACATCGGATGGAACTTGGCCGCGCAGGCGATCAACACCACGTCCACGCTGTCGATCACCTTCTTATACCCGTCCAGCCCGACGAACATGTGCTCCTTGTCCACCTCCACCTGCTTGGGCATCTGCGATTTGAGGCTCTCATACTTGGCCTGTACCCGATCCGCGAACAGATCGCACATCGCCACCAGGTGCACGCTCGGATCGGCGTGCATCGCATCCATTGCCGCCCCCGAGCACCGCCCGCCGCACCCGATCATGCCATACCGGATGACATCGCTCCCCGCCGCATGCACGCTCCGCGGCACCGCCAACTCCGCCGCCGCCAGCGCCGCCGATGCCGCCACCGTATTCTTCAGAAATTCCCGCCGCGTCTGCCGATTCTGTTCCACGATGTTCCTCCGTTCCGGTTTCTTGACTTGAAGATGGGTCGTAGCGATTAGCCGGTCCATCAGGCGATCTGTGCCATCCCCATGCATGGGCATACATGGTGGGTT
>JBLNDH010000396.1:0-3217 GCA_050261455.1 Bacillota bacterium | reverse complement strand
CTACCGCGGCAACTATGCCGGTGCTGCCATGCACCTCAAAGCCATTCTCGATCAGGTCCAGGCCGCCGGCGGTAAAGACATTCGTCTGCTGAGCACCACTCTCAATAACCTGGCCACCGCCTATCAGCTCCAAGGCAACCTCGCCGAAGCCGAGGCGTTGTTCAAGCAATCGCTGGAACTGCGTCAGAAGTCGCTGCGGCCTGACGACCCACAGCTTGCCCAGGCCATGCACAACCTGGCCGCCCTCTATCAAATCCAGGAGCGCTACCCCGAAGCCGAGAAGCTCTATCAACAAGCCCTGGCCATCCGTCAGGCCATCCTGCGGGAAAACCATTACGACACCGCCACCACCCTCAGCAAACTGGCCTTGGTCTATCACAAGCAGAACAAGAACGCCGAGGCCGAAGCCCTGCTCAAGCGTTCGCTGACCATGCGTGAAAAGTGGTACGGAATGAACAACCCCGGCCTCACCCCGGCATTGCAGGACCTGGGCGAGTTCTATGCTCTGCAGAAGCGTTATGACGAAGCCGAACCCCTCCTGAAACGAGCATTGTCCATCGCCGAGAAATCCTGGGGCCGCGAACAACCGGAAACCGCCCAAGTGCTGGTCAGCCTGGGCGCGATGTACCGCGAGCAAGGCAAGCTCCCCACCGCCGAGCCCCTGCTGAAACAGGCCGCCGATATCGTGGAAAAAGCTCGCGGCGAAGACCACCCCAGCCTCGTGCCTTGCCTGTCCGCGTTAGCCAAGCTGTATCGCGCGCAAGGAAAAGCCACCGACGCCGAGCCGCTTTATAGACGATCCCTGGCGATCTACGAAAAGCACCTCGCCCCCACCAGCCCCCAGCTCGCCAAGCTCATTGAGGATTACGCCGCCCTGCTCCGCGACCTAAAGCGTGACGGCGACGCCGCGAAACTCGAGGAAAAGCTGAAACAACCCAACAACCTCAAGTGATCGGGCTGGGTCGATCCTGTCTCCGCATCTTCACGCCGGGTTCGTCACTTCGCGACGCCCCCGGATCCTCTCCCCTGACCCCGGCCTCTTTCACCCTTCCGTCTTCTGATGGTAATACTCCCCAATCCGCTCATACACCTCGTGTGGAAACTGCAGGTCCTTGTACACATCACAGGCATCCGGATCGTTTGTCGGGCAGATGGGGAACTCCTGCTGTTTCTGCCATTCCCTGATCTCCTCCCCTTTCGGCGGGTTGTAGCCATGCGCCTGGACCTGCATCACCAGCGACCGGGCGTCGGCCTCCGACACACCGGGGTTCTTCCTTAAACACTCAACCAGTTCCTCCTCCCCCATGAAATGTCGCCCGACGATGGTGAACACCAGCCGCCCATAATGCCCGATATCCTTGCCCGCCTCCAAGGAATCCAGCAGATGAGACATCATGTCGCTCTTGCGCAGATCCTGAACAGCCATAACACCTTTCTCCTCAACGTAAAGCCATGTGTGCAACGCACAGGAAAACCGTTGCA
The DNA here is from genome assembly GCA_050261455.1 of Bacillota bacterium. Lineage (GTDB taxonomy): Bacteria > Planctomycetota > Phycisphaerae > Tepidisphaerales > Tepidisphaeraceae > JAPLNB01. The sequence continues at coordinate 1,735 of JBLNDH010000396.1, read as the reverse complement.
AGAGCAGTGCCAAAGTACGACATTTGTTAGGACGCTATCCGCCCGTCGATTCGGCCCATTCGCAGCCCGAGATCCCTCCCCTCCATTCACCTCCGACACTGCGTTGGATGCACGCCCCCCTGCTCGCTAGACCCCACCGCATTTCCTATAATTCCCGGCACATGAGTGGTTACACGCAAAGCATTCAAACACTGATGGACGAATTGGCTCGCCTTCCCGGCATCGGCATGCGCTCCGCGGAGCGCATCGCCTTTCATCTGCTCAAGGAGAAAGCGGAGGACGCCCTTCGCCTGGCCGATGCTATTCGCGACGTCAAAACACGCATCCGTCACTGCTCGGTCTGCTACAACCTGACCGAATCCGATCCCTGCGCCATCTGCAGCGACGCCAGCCGCGACCAAGGCCTCGTCTGCGTGGTCGAGCAACCCAAGGACCTGCTCGCCCTCGAATCAACCGGGCTATACCGGGGCGTTTATCACGTCCTGCTCGGCCGAATCTCCCCGCTCGACGACATTGAGCCCAAGGACCTCACAATCGATGGCCTGATCAAACGCATCACCAGCGGCACCGTTCGCGAAGTGATCATGGGCACCAACCCCACCATGGAAGGCGATGGCACCGCCCTCTACATCCAGAACCTCCTGGCCCAGTACCCCCAGGTTCAAGTCACGCGCCTCGCCCGAGGCCTCCCCGCCGGCAGCAGCATCGAATACGCCAACCGCAACATCCTCGCCGACGCCATCTCCGGTCGGCAAAAAATGTAAACAGTGCACATTAGCACTCTGGATGGGTGCCACTGGCAGCTTGCTGCCAGTGTTGGTTTCCCGAGGCAATACATTGGCGGACAAGCCGCCAGTGGCATCCCTGATGCCCACCGTCGCTTCGTCACGCTATATCACGCTTCCCCCGTTTCCAGCTTATGCTGCTTCTCCGCCTCCTCCCGCGCGATCTTCTCGCGCCGGGCCGCCTCGTCATCCGGCTCATGTGCCGTGTAGATTCCTTCCGCCTCCGGAGCATTCTCCGCCGCACCCGTTCCCCGCGGGGTCACATCCCCCACCGACGTGCCCGGCGTCTGCCGGGGTCCTTGATTCTCCCCCTTGGCCGGCCCACCGCTGGCAAATTCATCGCTCTTCCCCGTCGTCTGCGACGCATCGGTCGTTGGCCCCAGGTCCCCACTGGCCGCCAGCCCTCCTGTACCTCCAACCCCTATGACGTCCGGGTCCACATCCCCCCCACTGCCCGACCCCGGCCCGCCCTCCGGCGCCCCCACACCGGTCGTCCGAGTGCCCGTCGAGCCACCCCGCGTACCTTGATATCGCGACGGCCGCAGCGGCAGCTCGTTCGAATCCGTCCCCTCCGGCAGCGCCGGCGGCGCCTTCTCCGGCTCCTGTCCGAAGTCCTGCGTCCCGCCAAATTCCTTCGCCGCCTCCTTGCTGCTTCCCACCTTGCCCGATTGCTCCTCAGTAGCCTTCTTTTCCGATTTCTTCCGCTTTGCCGACATGGATAACCTCCTGCATGGATAGGGATACCGCTCGGCAATTCGGATTCAGCAAAAGCAACGCCACCAGCGAAGTCTATTAGGCTTTATCTGAAAACCAGGACCTTGCAATCAACTCTGGTGCGTTGCCTGTTCCACGATCTTTACTGCCGCGAGCAGGATCATCATGGGGCGGCGGCACTCATCCTGCCACTCCGGATGTTGGGCGAGCATTTCTGCTGTCGGCATCGGTTCCAG
>JBLNDH010000395.1:0-24816 GCA_050261455.1 Bacillota bacterium | reverse complement strand
GGACCACGGAGGCGGTGCGGGCGGAGTAGTCGGCCGTGTCATTGCCACCACCACCATAGATATCATCGGCGCCAAAGCCACCATCGAGCACATCGTTTCCAGCGCCTCCAACGAGATAGTCGTTTCCATTCCCGCCCCTGATGGTCGCGGGAACAGTGATGGCGCTGCTTATAGCTACCGAGTCATCTCCATCCCCGGCATTGACCAGAATGCTGGTCACCGCGGCTGCAGTGAAGTCGGTGGGCGTGCCACCATCTTCAATCACGCGAATATAACCGGCTTCGACGCTCAGCGAAATCGCATTGGCAGCCGCGGTTCCATCGACAAGCAGAAGCCCATTCGACAGGCTTGCCGACAATAGCATCCGCTGTTCGTGCTGTTCGATGATCGGCCGAATAGCCCGATCCACCGCGCGTCTTCCGACGCTGCGCCGCCTGGACAACCCCAATAACCTCTTCCACAAGTACATAACGACCCTTTCTGCCACGATGGGCAAAATGCACACCCAGCCGCAACGAACTCACAATTCGTAAAGCGGCCAAGCCTGATCGCAATGTCAACGGAGAGACCCTAATCCAGCCTCATCCCCAAGCGAAAACCGACACCACACATTATCAATATGCAGACCCGCCTATTTGTCCCACACTTGCCACACCGTACTTGAACACCAATTTTATGTCAAGAGGATGGCGCCGAAATATATGTGAAATATTTAATCATGCTTCCAATTTCTCTTCCACTGCAAAGGGGATGAGGCCACAACTCTGCACAAATCATTGCAGACTGTTTTTGCCACCGATGGGGCACGGATGGACCCCGGTGAAAGAAGAGGTAGAAGACACTGTCCCCGTCTCCTGCTCTGGTTCTTTGCAGCCGTTTGCAACTCTTGCGGGCTTGCACAGCAACTGGAGCGAGCGGTAATCTGGTAGCAGCTGGCGTCTGATTGTGGGTTGAAGACCAAGGGCGAAGCCCCAATCGAATTCGAGGGAGACGTATGCGACAACTCCGATTTATTGTTTCAGCAATCGCGATTTTCGCTTCGATCGTTGGATGCAACAGTCGGACGCCGAACAAGGCCGAGAAGGCTCTGGTGGGCCAGTGGTTCTGCAAAGGCGACGACTACAACTTTTTCATGATCCTGAATCCCGATGGCTCTCACGTCCAGTCCGTGGAAGGCCGACCCGTGCCAAAGCCCAATGGCGACACATGGCGAGTTGAAGGAGACAAGCTAGTGATCGCCCTCAAACAGTCTAATGGAAGAATCACGGAGGTCCGAGGGAACTACGTCTTGACCGGAAATCGACTGGAATGGACTCGCGAAGACCTGAATATCAGGACCATTTACGAGAAAGTCAAATAGCCACCCGCAGGGTGTGCTTCACACGATTTTGCATGAAGGAGGGTCTCGATGCTTTTAAGCGATGGTCATTCTGAGCGCAGCGAAGAATCTTTGCGCTAGAGATTCTTCGCTGCGCTCAGAATGACAGAACCGCTTGGCAGCCGAACAACTTGCTTTCAACACCCTAGGCCTTCATGCAAAAGGGTGTTCAGCACACCCCTGTTTCAACGGTGTACTGAGCTTTCTTTCGGCAGATCCCCTGGCCTGACATCGGCACAAGATTGCCGAGTCGGAGATACTCGGAGGCTCCTCCGCATGAACCTCAAGATCGTGGATGGCGACCTGCTTGAGCAGGAGGTGGAGGTCATCGTCAATGCGTGGAATCGCAATCTCATCCCCTGGTGGCTGCTGTTGCCGCAGGGGGTGTCGGGGGCGATCAAGAAGCGTGGGGGGTACGAGCCGTTTCGGCAGCTGCGAGCCAAGGGCATGATCCCGCTGGGCGGGGCCGTCGAGACTGGGGCGGGGCGATTGCCTTTCAAGGCCATCATTCATGTGGCCGGCATCAGCCTGCTGTGGCGATCCTCCGAACATTCCATTCGCGGCTCGGTCCGTAGCGCCATGCGGCTGGCCATCGAGAAAGGGTATCGCTCCATCGCCTTTCCCCTGATCGGCGCCGGCACCGGCGGGGGCAAGCAGGAGAAGGTCCTGGCCCTCATGCTCGAGGAGTTGCGGACGATCGACTTCGACGGCGAAGTGCGAATCGTGCGATACCGTAAGAGGTCCATAAGCCAAGTTGGGGAAGGGATGGGTCCACAAATCTCCACAGATGTGCACAAAGGGGCCGCAGATGAACGCGGATGAACGCAGATAGAGAGAAGCATGGGCGGGTGAGCCCATGCCACGGATGGGAGAACGCGCACGGGCAAGATGAACATGATGCATCATCGATGCAAGTGCAGTTCTTTCGCCCCGTTGGGGCTGAGAGGCAGGGGTCAGGGGAGAGGGGCCGGGAGGCAGAGGCAGGAACGCGGCCCTGCGGGCCGCCGCGAAGCGGCAGAGGGGAAAGAAGTGGCAGACAGGAGTATCTGCCGCACCACTCTCACCCTGGCGGGAAAAAGCGCAGGGTCCGGGGATCGGGCGTTCCTCATCGGTTGCCGCATGCGATATGGTGACCCACAGAGGAGCATTCATGCCTGACTCTGCCCATTGGCATCCGCCGATCAAACGGCACCGGAGTTTGCAGCCGTTTTCGCGGGATCATTACACGGGTCTCGTGCAGGCTCAACGGCTACTCAAGTCGGCAGAGGGATCGGCTGCTCGGCGCCATTCGGCCCTAACGAGTTTTCAGACTGCCTGGCAGGAGGAGATTGCGCCGCATTTCGCCGACGAGGAACGGCTGCTGATCCCGCTGATGCGAAGCGATGACGTCGATCGGCTGACACGGGAGCACACGGCCCTGCGGTCGCTGGCACTCGAGGTGGATTCCCATGCGCAGGCCGTGGATCCGCCGTCCGAGTTCGTCCGCCAGTTGGGGCAAAGGCTCAACGACCACATCCGCTGGGAGGAGCGAGAACTGTTTCCCCGCATCGAGCAGGCGGCATCCGCAGAGGCGTTGGAGTGGCTGGCCCCACTGACGGCGGCAATGGAGGTACAACGCCCGCGATCGCAATCAGCATCGCGGGAAAGCCCACAGACTTGAGACTTGAGACTTGGGGCGCTTGGGGAGCGCAGGGAAAGTCCGGATCATTCCGGAGATCGCAGACGATCCGGACCTGCGCTACGCTCCGGTCCGGCTTGAAAGCATTTCTAGCGCACCCGACGCTCCTGCGCGGATGGCGACGTGTTTCTTCAATTCGCGGATTCCGCGGCGCGCAATCGGCGGTTGGCATCGGCGATGGCTTTGAGCTGGTAGGCGCGCGGGTTGTCCAGGCGGATGCTCCACTCCGGCGTGTCGGGGCAATCGAAAGCCCAGACCGCCGCCAGCGGCACCGGCTCACTCTCGATCCAGGCGAGCATCTTCAGGAAGGCGGAGCGAGATGGGACATCGTCGCCGCCGAGGGTACCGAATTCGCCAACAAAGAGAGGCTTCTTGGCTTTCTGAGCGATCTGCAGGGATGGCTTGATATCGACCTCGCCATACGCGTGTACGGAGATGACGTTCATCGGGTCGGGATTGTCGCCGAGGAGCATCTGTTCGTATTGCTCGGGGGTATCCTTGCCCCAGCTCTGGTCGGTCATCTGATGCCAGGCGGTGGGCCGGGGGAAGGCGTTGCCGCTGGCGATGATGCGATGGTGCGGGTCGTGCCGCTGGACTTCTTTGGCAAACTCCGCGAACGCGGTGCGGACCATCGCGTGGGTCAGGTCATCGCGCGAGCTGCGCGTGGTGGGCGTGCCCACGGAGGGAATGATCGGCGGGCGGTGGTCCTTGGCGTTGGGCAGGTCGGCGTCGAGATTGTATTCGTTGCCGAACTCCCAGCCCCAGAGGGCCGGCGAGTCCTTGTAGCGCGTGACGAGTTCACGGGTGTAGGTCCGCATGAACTGGTGCGTTTTGCTTTGGGGATTGCCCCACTGATCGCGGCTTTCGCCGACCAGGTCCGGCACCATCGAGTCGAACCAGAAGAAGGAGGGGATCAGGCCAATGCCATGCTTCTGGGCGGACTGGACCATCTCGTCCATGAGGCGGAAGTAGGCGGCCTTGTCCTGGACATACAGTTTCATCTCCGCCGGCCAAAACCCGCAGGCGGAAAACCGGGCAAAGGGGATCTGGTGCTCGGCGAGAATGCGGAAGCCCTCTTCGTAGGATTTGTCGCCGGGTTTACGGAGGGCCCGGAGAAAGCAGTCGTAATAATTCACCCCGATGCCTCGGAACGGCCGGGCATCCTTGCACAGGACGCCCTGCTCATTGACCCAAAGTCCAAGGCGCGGGTCGGCGGCAAAAGTAGTTGTTGTGAGTGAAGTAAAAACCGATAACGCAATCAACAGAGTTCGCATATTCAGACCTAAACGAATGCAGAACCGCCAAGATCGCCAAGAGCCGCCAAGGTGTTTTTCAGGTGGCTGACGACTCGGGGGATACGACTACGCGTTTCACGCCATCTTTCAAGACTCGGACATTGAAATTGAGCAGGATGCCAAGGACATGCTGGGTCAATTGCAGGTAGCTGATCAATTGGGCTTTGTGGATCGGGAGGAGAGCGTCAACTGCTTTGAGTTCGAGGATCAATTTGCCGGCAACGAGGATGTCCAGCCTGGCTTCACCGACCGATTCTCCCTTGGAGGTAACGGGAATGACGGGTTGGCGTTCGAAGGAAATACCACGGAGTCTCAGCTCAACACAGAGGGCCCGCTCATAGACCGATTCGTGCAGGCCGGGCCCCAACACGCGATGCACTTCGATGGCCGCTCCGATCACCGCATTGGAAAGCTGATCCAGTTCTTCGCCTGGCTCCACGCGAGTATTCAACCCCAAACGATCGCGCAGCATAGGTGTGCTCCTTCCCGAAGTGATCTATCACATGGCCTCTGTTTATCCTATCTCCTTGGCGGTCTTGGCGGCTCTTGGCGATCTTGGCGGTTCTCTTTCGGGAATGCCGGGGCCATGAAAACACAGCGGGGACAGAGCTTCGGCAAAGCTCTGTCCCCGGGTTTTCGTTTAACTCAGCATTACTTGCCCAGTGCTTCCTGGGCCTGTTTTTTCAGGCCGGCGTCGATGTTGGCGGCGAGGACCTTTTGCAGGGCGACTTTGGATTGGGGGTTGGCGGGGCCGACGGCTTTGGCGATCTTGATGGCAGCGGTGGCGGCTTCGTTCCGCAAGGCGTCGTCGGAAAGAGACGGCAGCACCAGTTCAAACGCGGCGGTATCCTTCACCTCGGCAGCACCAGCAAGAACCACCCGTTTCTCATCGGCCGTCTTGCAGGCGGCCAGCATCTGGCGATAGAGGGCAAGGGAATCGGCAGCGGATTTTCCGCTGGCGGGAATGACCTTCTGCAGGCCTCGCAACGCCAGGACACGCTGCGTGTCGTTGCCGGTCTGGACGATGTTCATCATGTCGGGAATGGCGGCCGCTTCGGGCCAGCTCGCGATCGCCCGCACAGCCGCTTCCTGGAGGGAAGCATCCGAATCCTTCTGGAGATTGCGGACGGCAACCAGGGCCTTGTCGCCACCGATTCGATTGAGATTGCCCAGGAGGGCGACCTTGGCAGGGGTGGAGGCATTGGCCAGGGCGGCGATGACCGGTTCGGCACTGGCGTCCTTGCTGGCGAAGCGAGTGGCGACGGCAGCGGCGGCGGTCGTGGCGGCCTTGCGTTCGGTGTCGCTCTTGGCTTCCACAATTCGCTTCACCACGGCGGAGTAGTCTTTCTCGGCCGCGAGCGATCCTGTGGCTTCCAGGGCGGCGAGGCGCACCGATTCGCTGGGGCCATTGGCAGCCAGGTCCAGGAACGCCGGCACCGCCGACGTGGCGCCACGCGAAGCCAGGGCACGAACCAACTGCACCTGCACGTTTTCACTGGAGGACTTGATTGCCGCCAGGATGGCCGGGTCAACCTCCTGCCCATGCAGGCGAGCGAGGGCGCTGCGGGCGGCCTCGGAAGCGGGTCCGGTGCCGGCTGCAGTCTCGGCCAGCAGTTTCACATCGGAAGCATTGCCCAGCGTGGCCAGGGCTTTGATCGCCGCGACGGAAACGGCTTCGTTCGCGCTCTTGGCTGATGCCAACACGGCGGCCTTGGCCGAGGCGTCGCCGCGAACACCCAGGGCATCCAGCAGCAGCACCTGCGTATCCGTCGATAGGCCATTCATCACGCTGACGAAGGTGTTGGTGGCCTCCTGGCCGGGCAGTTGCCGGGCGATGTAGCCACAGGCGACCGCCTGCATCTGCGGTTTTTCGCTCTTGAGCAGATCAACCACGAGGGACACGCTCTTGGCCGGTTCGGCGGCAACCAGGCCGCGCAGAGCGGCCATGCGAATGCGCGTCGGCTCGGTTGGAGCGTAGAGTTCGTGGTACATCGCGGCGGCATCGGCGTTCTTGCCGGCGGCCAGCAATTCATCGGCGCACTTCAGATAGGCATCGATCACGACGTTTTTCAGATCGCCGGTGGCGGAGGGCATGGCAGCCTTCAGCGTCGCCACGGCTGCGGGCCCGCCGATGCGTCCCAGGGCGGCGTAGATGGCGGCGACGACGCCGGCATCGGGGTTATCCAGCATTTGCCGCAACTGGGTCATCGCGGCTGCATCGCGGCGATTGCCCACGGAGTTGATCACGCCGACCAGCAGCTTGCCCTTGGTTGTGTTCAGGGCTTCGCGAAGCGCGGCACCCGCGGCGGGTTCTTCCATCCGCTCCAGGACGTACCGGCTCATATGGGAAAGCTGCTCATCACCGAGGAGGCTGGCCAGGGCGGGGATTTCCGCTTCGGTGGCAATCAGGTAGAGCTGGCGGCAGGCGAAATCCTTGGCTTCATAGGTGGCGTCGGCGTTGGTCAGCATCGCCGCCAGCTTCTTGGCCAGCTCGGCGCGCTGGGCGGGATTCGTCGCCGCCTTGATGACCTGCCCCTGGAGAGCCTCCAGCGGCTTGCGATCCTGTCCGAGCTTGTAGGTGACGAGCTTGCTCACCAGCTCATCGGTCGATTGGGCCCGCACCGGCGCTACCGCGCCCAGCAGCAGCCCCACCGACAATGCCAGCTTCAGCAGATTTTTTGCGCTTCGCATGAGTTCTCCCATTGAACAGGATCCCTACGATATTCTCTTCCCGGCCCAACTGCCATAGCCGGCAGGAATCCGCGAGATGTTCGGTACACGATGAGCTACCTGATGGGAAATACCGGCTGGGAGGGGGGATGTTGATCGGCAAGGCCCAGGTCGAGTGAGGAAGGCCCAATGACCAAGTCCCAAAGACGGACCAGACTCCAGCAAAGAACAGAGGGCCGCTTTGGTCATTGGGTCATTGGAATTTCATTGGTCATTGGGACTTGGTCATTGGTCATTCTGACTGGGTCATCCGGATTTGTTCCTTGGTCACTGCAACCCGGTCACTGGGGCTTGGCTTCGCCTCGGTCCTCGGCCACGCGGGCGATGGCTGCCTCCAGAGCGTCCAGGGTGATGGGTTTGATCAGGTGCTCGGCGAAGCCTACGGCCAGGCTGCGGCGCAGGTCTTCTTCCATGCCATAGCCACTGATGGCGATTCCCCGCGTGGGCCGGATTCGCTGGATCTCGCGCATCAGTTCCAGTCCCGTTCCATCCGGCAGGCCAATGTCACTGATCAAGAGATCGTAATTGTCCGCCCGCACCATCTGCAAAGCCGTGTCCACGCGATCCGCAATCCCCACGCTATGGTCCATGGATCGCAAGAGCCGGCCAAGCACCCGGGCGGTATCGGCATTGTCCTCCACCAGCAGAATCCGCATGGGATGGGGCTTGCCCTCGCCAGTCGGGGGGGGTTCTGGTGGTTTCGGCTCGGCTTCGGGGACAGACGTCAGTTCCACGGCAAAAGTGGCTCCCCGCCCCGGTCCCCCACTACGGGCACTCAGTTTTCCCCCATGCGCATCGACGATGGCTTTGGAGATGGAAAGCCCCAGCCCCAATCCGCCGTATTGCCGCGTCACCGCGCCACCTTGGCTGAAGGCCTGAAACAGCCGGGGCATCACGGTGGCGTCAATCCCGATCCCCGTGTCGCTGACCTCGATGACCAGCGAAGATGACTGGCCTGCCCGACCGGGCATGGCGGCCTGGTTCCGCGTGCGGATTTCAATTCGTCCGCTCGGCGGCGTGAACTTGACGGCGTTCCGGATCAGGTTCCAGAACACCTGCAGCAGCCGGCCCAGATCGCCCCGGACAAAGTGCTGCGGGGCTTCCAGCGCCATGGTCGCCTGCAGTCCCTTGGCCTCGATGTCGCTATGGCAGATCTCCATGGCATGGCGCAACAGCCCATGCACATCCACCAACTCCCGCTTCATCTCCAGTTTGCCGCTGGTGATTCGCGTCAGGTCCAGCAGATCGTCGATCAGCCGGGATTCCAGTTCCACATTTCGGCGAAGCATCCGCACTTCGGTCTTGAGATCCTGCGGCAGCCGGCCATCCTTCTCCAACGCCGTGATCTGCGCCAGCACCGGCGTCAGAGGCGTGCGCAGCTCATGGCTGAGCGTCGCCAGGAATCGATCTTTGGCGTTGTTGGCCGCCTCGGCCAGTTCCTTGGCCGATTTGAGCGTCGCCTCGGCTTGGGCCCGTTCCTCCAGCATCTGCGCGTTTTCCAGCGCAATGGCGGCACTGGCAGCCAGCCCCTCCAGCATCTGCTGATCGGCCTCGTCAAAGGGCTGTCCATTGGCCTTGTTGTGCAATTCGAAGCATCCCAGCAGTTGGCCCTGCCGGTTGTGGATTGGCACACCAATCAAGTTCCGCAACTCCCCTGTCTGCCGGACGCTGGGAATCACATGCTCATCGTGTTCCGCATTGTTGGAGATATACGTCTTCCCCGTCTGCATCACCCACCCGGGGATGCCATGCCCCTTCTCAAAAACGTAATCCACGGGCATCGATTGGCCCTGGCGGTTGTACTCCCGGATCACCATCTTTCCGTCCACCACCCGCCCAGCGGTACCACCGGTGGCGTCCACCAACTGCATTGCTGACGCCACCAGCGTCCGCAGGATGGTTTCTTCTTCCAGCACGGTGTTGATCTGCTGGCTGGTGTGCGAGAGGATCTCCAGTTGCTTGCGGCGACGTGCCGACGCCTCCTCCGCCCACTTGCGATCCGAAATATCCTCGAGCATCGTGATGTGATAACGCACCTTCCCGCCGGGATCGCGAACCACGGAGGCGGTGCGCCGGGCCCAAACGATGCTTCCATCCTTTCGGACGTATCGTTTCTCCATCCGGACCTGTGTCACTCGCCCCTCGGCCACCGCGCAGAAATCCTCCCGCGTCTGGTCCAGGTCCTGCGGATAGGTCAGGTCCAGAATGTTGAGCTTCTTCAGTTCTTCGCTGGTGTAACCGAGCATTTCCCGCATGGCCCGGTTCGCCTCCAGGAAGAACCCCTTTGTGTCCAGCACCGCAATTCCGATCCCCGATTCATCAAACACGGTGCGGAACCGGGCCTCGCTTTCGCGTAAAGCCGCCTCCGTACGCCGAAGCGGGGTGATGTCGAGCACGAAACTCAGGCCTTCCTGGCACTCCAAGTCCGTACACACCCCCCCTATCAAGATCGGCACCCGCGTTCCATCCTTGCGGATGATCTCCTGCTCAAAAGGCGTAAATACCCCTGTATCCGTAAGTTCCTGTAACACCTGGTCGTTGCGAGCGCGATACTCCGGCGGCGAGATTCTGGCCCACTGCAGTCGCCCCGCCTCCAGGTCCTCCCGTGTGTAGCCAAAGAGTCTCAAGAGCTCATCATTGGCATCGGTGATCTCCCCCGAGAACTTCCACGTGGCGATTCCCAACATGCGGGATTCGGTCAGGTGGTGATATTTCGCTTCGATCTTCTGCTTACTTCGTTCCGATTCCCGAATGGCGGCAATGACCCGGCGAATCAGGGCGTACAGCAACGCTGCGGTAACGGCAATGAATATCCAGCCCTTAAAAGTATGCCAGCGGACCCAGTCTACCGAACCATGCGATCGGAGCAGCATGGCTAGCAGCAGATCAGTGAGAACAATCCACAATCCTCCAAACACGACATACAGAAGCACAATATGGATCGCCCCCCAACCATCCGAGCGCCCCCAGCCGTAGGTGAGTATCGGCCTGGCTATGCGATGGCCATCCTTGGAAGACTGCCGAGTCCGGTTTGCGGATTCTCCATAACCCCCCACTGGCTGCGGTCTTGGCCCATTCGAACGCTCACGCATTCCTCATCTTATGCCTGTCTCACAGGCCGGAGATACCAAATACTGCCAAACATTCTGAGCCATTGCCCCGTACCCACCCCTGCTATTGCTGAGTGGATCCTCGGTTACAATAACCGACAACTCCCATAGGTATTACGCATTTCGGGTAGATGACCTACAGCGGGACTACCGTGGTCACGGCAGGAGTAACGCCAACCCATGTCAGATGCTTAAGTTAGCTGTTGCGTCCCCTCGCCGGGGCCCCCTCGGACCGCCGAACGGCGATGGTCCTTCCCCACGCACGACAGATGCAACGGATTCCGCACGCCTTGTTCGAGTCTCATTCAAGGCCAAACCTGCGAAGCCGTAAAAAAAGCACGGGCGAAATTCCCGTGCCTTTTCCACCAACTTGCATATCAGAAGACCGCTCACACCCCTGCCAGACGCATAGCCGCCGCAGGGGCGACTCCTTCATGGATTACCGCATTGAACGCCTTGACGATCCTGGTCACCTGGGGGAACCCCCAGACATTTCGCCCCACCGTCATTCCTTTGGCGCCGCTGGCTACCACTCCAGCGGCCATGGCCAGGGCGGCCTCGACGGTCTCCGCCTTGGGCCCGCCGGCGGCCACCACCGCCACCGGGCAACTGCCTATCGCCTGGCGATAGGTCGTCGGATCGCCGGTGTAGGGCACCTTGATCACATCCACGCCCATCTCGAAGGCACAGCGAATCGCCCAGGCAACGTCCTCCGGCGTGTAGCTCACGCTCACCTTCCCATCGGCGGCAAAATGCCGGGGATAGATGTGCAACACCACCGGCAGATCCCAGGCCGAGGCCTGCCGCACGAGATTGGCCACCCGCGCCAGGTGCGCCACCTCGCTGCGCCCGCGCACCAGGGCACAGGTCGCGTACGCATCCGCCCCGAGCCGCACCGCATCTTCCGGCAGCGCAATCAGGTCATCGACATCGCCATCAATCCGGCCCAGGAAGCTCTGCAGGATCATCGGCACTTTGCCGCCGAAACGCTCCCAGCAACCCACGGCCGTGCCCTTTTGCATCGTGACCGCATCGGGCCCACCCGCCACGATCGCCTGCAACGTCGCCGGCATATCCGACAAGCCCGCCGGCATCTCCTTCTGATAAGCGAAGAAATGGTCCACCGCCACCGCGAACATCCGGCCCGATGGCCGCGCAAACAGCCGATTCATCCGAATTCGCTTGCCGAGTCCCATGAGGTATTTCTCTCCTGTTGTCTTTCCCATCACAACAAAACCCAGGGATGAATCCCTGGGCTTGTATTATGTCTGAATCATCCTGCGTTCAAGCATTAGCTCGCCCACTGGGGATTTTCCATGAATGCGTAACAGATCAGGTGGCAGATGCTCATGTGCGCATCCTCCACACGGCCATAGTGTTCGGAGTTGATGACAACCACCTCATCGGCCAAGTCTGCCAGGCGCCCGCGTTTGCCGCCCACCAGGGCAATCGTGGCAACCCCTTTCTTCTTGCACCAGTCGACGGCCTTGACCAGGTTCGGCGAGTTGCCGCTGACGCTCATCGTCATCACCAGGTCGCCCGGACGGGCATAGTTCTCCAGTTGCCGCAGGAAGATGTCTTCATAGGCGTAATCGTTGCCCAGGGCAGTCATCCAGCTCACATTGTCATTCAGCGACAGGCAACGGAAGCGCCGCCCGAGCTTGTCGGAAGCGCCCTTGCCCAGATCGGTGATGAAATGCGACGCATTGGCGGCGCTTCCTCCGTTGCCAAAGACGAAGATCTGCCGATCTTCCTTCAGCGCCACGCGAAAACGATCGACGATTCGCGCCACCTTATCCATGGGAATGGAATCGATGGCCGCCTTCTGTTGCTGGCAATACCGATCGATCCACGCTGTCATTGCCGACGATTCAGTCTTCTGCATTGATGTCCTCACATAGCCCAGGCAGCTCGCCCGTAATGCCCTATTCTAAGGAACCCCTGTGCATTTGGACAAATCCGAGACGCATCCTGATTCATCACGAAGAACACGGAGGACACGGAGCGAGGGATTATTGAGAGTCAGAGAATCAGTGCCCTATTGCAGGGGATCGATTCTTGGGTGCAGAGTTCGCGGAGCCTCGAACACGCGAAGGTAATGCGAAGAAGAGAAACTGATTCTCTTTTCCTTCGCGTCCTTCTTCGCGCCTTAGCGGCTTCGCGAGCTCTGCTTTCAGGGACAGGAATGATCTGACGCTCAGTAGTCTGTTCCTTTTGTCTCCATGCTCTCCGTGAGCTCCGTGGTGAATTAACTCCGTTCCACCATTCGCGCCAGGTGCAGCGCCCCCACGGGCACGACATCCTCGCCCAGCCCCGCCAGGTGCACCTGCGGGCCGGGGAGAAACGCTTTCATGAGATAGCGAGGGATCGCGGCGGCCACCGCCGCCCGCAGGGGCTCGCCGACCAGGGACAGGCCGCCACCCAACACAATGCGTTCGGGATGCAGCAGGTGCACTACATGCGAAAACGCCAGGCCCAGGTCATCGCCCACTTCCGCGAGGATCTCTCTGGCAATGGGATCGCCCTGCGCCAGGGCCGCGGACAGATGCTTGGCTTCACCACCGCGGGTCGACCCGATCAACTGGCCCAGCACACTGCCTGGCCGCTCTGCGCATCGTCGTCGAATCCGCTCATCGACTGCCCACCCCGAGCAGCGCGATTCGACGGTCGTTCCCGAGCGATCCAGCCGCACATGCCCAAACTCGCACTCCCCCGGCACCTGGCCATGGTAGATCCTTCCATCCACGGTCATTCCCCCTCCCACGCCGCTACCCATGTTGCTGTAGAACAACGGATTAGCACCTCGCCCGGCTCCGCTGAGCGTCTCCCCCAGGGTTGCCACGTTGGCATCGTTCTCCACCGCAACCGCCACGCCCGTAAGCTCTTGCAACCACGTCGCCAGCTCGAAGTTCTCCCATCCAGCGATCTGATGCGAGCAGCAGATGCGTCCGGTGCGCCAATCCACCGGCCCGCCAAACCCCACGCCGACCGCCTCGATGCGAGTATCCTTGGTCAGTTCCACGACGCCTCGCTCGATCTGCCGGCAGATCCCTGGGCCCCCTTCGCGGCGTTCGACAGCGGCCCGCCACCGCCGGAGAATCCGCCCCTCGCCATTTCCGATGACCATCTGCAGCTTGGTGCCGCCGATTTCGATGGCCAGATACCGCCGTTCATCGTGCATTAATTCGCCCATGGTTCATCCTTATTCCGATCTGCCGCGATCTTATCCACTGCCGGAGAGACACGGTAGGTACCCAACAGAAACCAACCTTGGTAACGGCCCTCACGTTTTTCCCTTGCTCCGCAACTCTTCTTCGCGTAGGCTAATGATGCATTTCTGTTCAACCGGCTGCGCAGTGGGGAGCAGCCAATGATGTGGGAGGCCTTATGGTCGTGCGGAAGAGAGCTTTCACGCTCGTCGAACTGCTGGTCGTCATCGCTATCATTGCCATCTTGATTGCCGTTCTGTTGCCCGCCCTTCGGAGAGCCAAGGAAGCTGGCATGCGCATCTCCTGTGCCAGCAACATGCGTGCAATTGGGCAGGCGTTCATAATGTACACGCAGGAGAACAAAGGCTCCTTCCCCGCCCCGGGAGTGGACCCCAACGATCCCGCCAATTGGATCTATTGGGCCCCCCCTCAGAACACCAATCCAGGGCTCAACGAGAGCCGGATCGCCAGGTGTATTGGCAAGAACTTCCAAGCCAGGATGTTCGTCTGCCCCTCCGATGATGTTGCGACACATCCCGTAATAGCCACTTACGGTATTTCTTATCGTTATAGCTACACCGTAAATGGCTATATTTGTAGATGGTTCGCCGCACCCATGAAAATCAGCCAAGTCATCCAGCCTTCCAGCAAGATCCTCTTGATCGACGAAAGCGGCGAAACCGTCGATGATGGGTGCTGGGCTCCTTACCATTTTGACGGCTCAGGTGTAACCGACCGGAGGAACATCCTGTCCAATCGCCACGACAGGTTCAAGGAGAAGAAAGCCGGCATAGTCTACGGCGACCTTGATAAGACCTTTGGCCGCGGCAATGTCACATTCGCGGACGGCCATTGCGAGTTCATCGATCGGAAAGACTCCTTCCTGCAGAAATACTACAACCCACTATGGAACGGTAGGGACGATACGACCCTGAAATGAATGCTTAGGGTGGGCTCCGTCCACCGCTCTTTTCATTTCAACTTCTCTGGCTTGAGGCGGATCGTGTGGGTTCCGCCTCAGCGCATGGGTTGTTGCCTCACCATCGCGCGATCGGCGGGGGCTTGGGATTGGCATGCCAATCCCTTTCTGCACCAGGCCCTCTTGACCCTCCGCCAACCCTTGGCATCATGGGCGAAAGCTCCCCCCAGGAGAAAAGGACTCTGCGTACCCAGACCTGGGCTTCCTCACCGGCCAGGCCGGGATGAGGCTTCGTCATCTGCCTCATAGGACTATGCCGCGACCCACAATGTTCAACACCCTCTTCCGGCGTCTGCTGCAACTGGACAAGCCCCTCCCAACCTGTACGCCCGAATCGTTCGCTGCCGATGTGCAACGAAACTACCGTTGGAACTTCACGTTCAACCTCCTCGACGGCGCCAATGGAAGCCTGGGCATCAGTTTTCTGTCGGCGACGACCATCGTGCCGCTGTTCATCAGCAAGCTCACCGACAGCGCCCTGGCCATCGGCGTGGCTGCGATGATCGCGCAGGGCGGGTGGTATCTACCGCAGCTGTTCACCTCCCGCTTCGTGGAACGCCTGGCCCGCAAGAAGCCCGTGGTCGTCAACCTCGGCTTCTTCACCGAGCGCATCCCCATGTGGCTGCTGATCCTGGCGGCCCTTCTGGCAGTTCCTCACTCAGCCGGCACTTTTCCGTTGGGTGGCTTCCACATCAGCGGCTCGACCGCGGCGCTGGCTCTGTTCCTCTTCGCCTATGGCTGGCATTACCTCGGCGCCGGTCTGGTCGGCACCGCGTGGCAAAACCTGCTGGCGCGCTGTTTTCCCGTCGAATCCCGAGGCCGATTCTACGGAACCACCCAATTCGTCGGGGCCGGCGCCGGCGCTGTCGCCGCCGTCTTCTGCAGTTGGATTCTGGACCGTTTCGACTTCCCGATCAACTTCGCGGTGGTCTTTGCGCTCTCGGCGATCTTCATCAATCTGAGCTGGCTGTCCCTCGCTTTCACCCGCGAGCCCCTGGAACCCATGGCCGACCCCCCTGCCGCTGCCAACACCCATTTTCTGGCGCAACTGCCGCAGATCCTGCGACGGGATGCCAATTACCGTCGGTTTCTGATTGCCCGCGTCATCCTGGCGTTGGGCAACATGGGGGCCGGCTTCATCACCGTCGCCGCGGTGCGCCGCTGGCACTTGCCCGACGGCATCATCGGGCGTTACGCCGCAGCATACCTCGTCGGCCAGACCATCGGGCCTCTGGTGGTGGGTTTCCTGGCCGATCATCTCGGGCACAAGCTCTCGGTCGAATTGAGCGCCCTGTCGGCCGCGACGTCCTTCGCTATCGCCTGGCTGGCCCCGAGTCCGATGTGGTTTTACGCATCGTTCGTCCTTGCGGGCGCAAGTTACGGCGCTCTGGTCGTTTCGGGAATGCTGGTCGTGTTCGAGTTCTGTACGTCGGACAAGGTGCCCACGTACACCGGCCTGACCAACACGATGGTGGGCCTGACCAACATGGCCGCGCCACTCCTCGGGGCCTATCTGAGCACCCTCAGCTACAATTGGCTTTTCGCCACCAGCGCCGCCGTCAGCCTGCTGGCAATGCTGCTCCTGCATTTCTGGGTTCATGAGCCCCGATGGGCAGCAGCGCCGGAAGTTCCCGTTGAGGAATACGCGATGGCCGGAGCAGAGTAGAGATCTCTAGAAATGAACCCCGGAGACAAGGAGGATACGCGGATTCTTCTTCGGTTCTCTCCGTGCCTCTGCGCCTCCGTCGTGGTGAACAACAATCGACCGTTTACTGCCCCCGATCGCGGATGAACTGCTCGATGTTCTTCCGCTCCTGCGCCAGCCAACGGTGACGCTTGGCCAGGAGCCGCTGGTATTGCGCTCGTTCCGACTCGGTTAGCCCCTCGGTGTAATCGCCGAAACAGGGCACCAGCAGATCGATCCAGCAAGAGAGGAGATCCATCTCCTCGGCCGATAGTTTCACCTGATAATGCCCCGCCCGCAGCAGTGCGATCAACGGGCTTTTCGCCGCCCCGGCATGATACGGCGGCAGCATGCTGGGCTCGGACTGCGGATCAATCCAGCTATTCACCCGGCGATTGGCCAGCGCTCGATACGCCGGGCTCCAGGTCCCCGGCAAACCTCTTAAGCTAAAAGCCGGCTTGATGTTCGCGTTCGCCGTCTCATTACGCGAGGCCGCGAGCATCGGCAAAGGCTCCGTCAGCGTCGCCTCTTCCTTCACCGGCCCGCGGACGTCCACCAGTCGTGCCGGATCATCTTGGAAATGGCATTGCACGCACTGGCGGTTGAGGATCGGCTGGATTTCCTTGTGAAAACTGAACCCCCGCGGCGTCCCGTACCAGGGCGTCAGCTTCTGCGGCCCGGCCTGCATCGCCAGCGTCAGTTTCCCGGCCGGCGGCGTGCTGTTCTTGTCCTCATGGCATCCCACGCACGACATCGTTTCGCCCGGCTGCAACTGCGCCCAGCTCCGCATCGTCTGCACCGCGTGGTTGTTCGCATCCAACGCCTGAAAGTAGACCGGGGTGTTCGAGGGGACGATGAAACTGGCCGAGCCATCCTCATATACCGTGGCCATCCCCAGAACCGTCTTTACATCCCAGGTGCCCTGGATCGATACCGGCGTGCTGATCAAGGCAGCTCCCGCAGGGCCCTCATTCGTATTGCTGCCGATCGCCGCCGCCCGATAATCCAGCGCCACGACGCGCAATGCCTTGATGGTTCCGCGTGGAACGCCCGCCAACCCCGGCCCGGCGTAGACATCCTGCATGTAAAACGTCCCGGTCTTCTTGCGATAATCCACCACACTCGGACGCACCGCTGGCACTGGCCGCGACATCAGCGGAATCGGCTGGTTGCATGAAATCCCCGCATCGGCCACTAGCAATTCCCGTCGCCCGTCGATCGTCATGAAATAGATCCCGAAGGGTCGATCCGATCCCGCCGGCTTGAAGGTCACCAGGAATTCCGTGTCGCTCAATGGCCAGGGGTACTGGAACTGATCCCCATCCTGCCCATACGCGTCAATCCGCTCCGCGGGCGTTTCCCGCACCGGCGCGATCAACTGCGTGCCGCTGTTCTCCTGCCGACCCTTGGCCGGGTCGATGATCGCCAGCCATCCCTTCTGGAGCGTGTGATGCCCCGAGAGAATGCACACGATGCGGTCACTGCCGGGCAAGCCCCGGGCATGCAGAATGGCCGTGGGAAACCAGGAGTTGTTGCCGTAATTCTCCGTCTGGCCCGTTCCGTCGGGGTACATCTGGAACAATCCCTGCGGGAAGATCTGCCCGCGATCACTGTATTCCCAGCGGGTATAGATCACGCGCCCGTCGCGCATCACCGTCGGGAAATTCGAATGCACCTGATCAAAGGCGAGTCGCCGCAGGTACTTTCCGTCGGCCGCGCAGGTGTAGAGGTTGCTGACCTCCGTCCACCAGCAATCGACCGACTGCACGCAGCGTGTCGAGTTGAAAACCAGGTCGCCATTGGACAGATACTGCCCCTCATAGTCCGCAAACCCCAGCCCCGAGGTGATCTGCCGGACCTTCCCATCCGCCACCGTCATCTCGTAAAGGTGGTAATCATCCTGCCGATCGGATTTCTTCCAGGAGAAGAGGATCCGCTTGCCATCGTACGACACATCGGGATCGCGAATCACGCCATCGCGGTCGTCGATCAGCGTTCGCACCTTGGCAAAGGCCCCATCCATCTCCAGCACGCACAAGCTGGCCCCCGGCACGAAATGCCGTTCGCTGGCTGCATCGGACAGCCCTTCCGTGTAGGCATAATGCGACCCGCCCAGGTCGTAGTGCTTGGTGAAAACGATCTTGGCAATCTTCGCCAACACTGGCTTCAGCCGCAATTCACGCCGCTTCGTGCACGCCTGATGGTAGAGCTCCAGCCAGCGAAGATCTTCCTTGGACGCGCCAGCATCCTTCAACTGGTTGAACTGTCCCTGCAGCGCTGCCCCCTCCGGCCCAATCTCCTTGAGAACCCCCGCGATCGCCTCCAGCCGCAGGCCTTGGGGCCCATACAACCCGTCCTGCCGGGCCCAGTCCTGTTCCACTAACCGGCGGTCCACCGGCTCAGCCCCGCAGACCACCGGCAGCAGAAGGATCAATACCACTAGCAGGAATGTGCATCTCATGGGTTTCCTCTGCTCTTTCTACCGCAATGCCCCCTCCCTGCTTGTTCGCCCATGAAACGCAGCCGCCACCCCAAGTCGGACTGTAGCGCAGCGCAAGTCCGGATCATTCCAAGTATCGCAGATCATCCGGCCCTGCGCTACGCTCCGGTCCGGCTTGGAAAGGCAAGAGCATTTCCGAAAGCGTCCCGTTCAACTGACATAGTTTTCCCTTTTCCGCTATTATCCCCCCAAGCTTCACTTCCAAGGAGTCGGCCATGCAGACACGCACCATCGGAATCATTCTGAACGGCGTCACCGGACGCATGGGCACCAATCAACACCTCGTCCGCTCGATCCTGGCTATTATCAAGCAAGGGGGCGTAAAAGTCAGCGATGATCTGGTCATCATGCCCGACCCCATCCTCACCGGCCGAAACGAGAACAAGCTCGCGGCCTTGGCCAAGGCGCATGGTCTGACCCGCTATACCACCAATATCCAGAAGGCTTTGGACGACCCCCACAACGAGATCTTCTTCGACGCCTCCGGCACCCTCCAGCGGGCGCGATTGGTCGAGATGGCGGTCAAAGCGAAAAAGGCCATCTACTGCGAAAAACCCACCGCCACCACCACCGCCGAGGCGTTGCATCTGTACGACCTTTGCCAAAAAGCCGGCCTGAAAAACGGTGTTGTCCAGGACAAGCTCTTCCTGCCCGGCTTGCGCAAGATCAAACAACTCATCGACCAGGGGTTCTTCGGCCGAATCCTCTCCATCCGCGGCAATTTCGGTTACTGGGTCTTCACCGGCCACACGCCCGATCAACCCGCCCAGCGTCCCAGCTGGAATTACCGCCAGGAAGACGGCGGCGGCATCATGATCGACATGTTCTGCCACTGGCGCTACGTCCTGGACAACACCTTCGGCAATGTCAAAGGCGTCTTTGCGCTGGCCAATACCGATCTTCCCGAACGCATCGCCGAGGACGGCAAGCCCTACAAAGCCACCGCCGACGACTCGGCCTACGCGATTTTCCAGCTCCAGGATGGACTGATCGCCCAGTTCAACTCCTCGTGGTGCACGCGTGTCCGCCGGGATGACCTGCTGACGATCCAAGTCGACGGCACCCAGGGCTCCGCCATCGCCGGCCTGCGCGAATGCTGGATCCAAAGCGAAGCCATGACCCCCAAACCCGTCTGGAACCCTGACATCCCCCAGCCCATCGACTTCTACGCCGGCTGGGCCAAGATGCCCGACGCCACGGTGTACGACAACGCCTTCAAGATCCAATGGGAGCTGTTTCTCCGCCACGTCGTGCTCAATGAACCCTTCAAATGGACCTTAAAGGAAGGCGCCAAGGGCGTGCAGCTAGCCGAATGCGGGCTGAAGAGCTGGCAGAACCGGCAGTGGGTGGAGGTGCCGGAGCTGTAGCAAACGATGAATGATGAACAGGAACGACTCAACTTGCGGGCGAAGCGGAACCCCGGAGGACTTGCGTAGCCGCACTAAGCGATTTGCACTGGAGATCATCCGCCTTTACGGCCAAATGCCTAAAACGGCGGAAGGCCAGGTGCTCGGCCGGCAGTTCCTGCGAAGCGGCACGTCGGTTGGCGCCCACTATCGAGAGGCCCATCGTGCTCGCTCGGCTGCCGAGTTCATCAGCAAAATGGAAGGCGGCCTCCAAGAACTGGACGAGACCGATTACTGGCTGGACCTCGTTTGTGAATCCCGACTTCTCCCCACATCCACGATCGCTCCCCTACAACGAGAAGCCCAAGAGCTTATTGCCATTTTCGTTTCTTCCGTTCGAACCGCCAAAGCCTCCCGATCCCGCGCCCCCTGAGCCGTTGCTTCTTCTGCCGTTCATCGCTCATCGTTCATCATTCATCGTTTCCGGAGACCACTATGTCAGCTTTACCACTCACCGACTTTTCCCGCCTTGCGATCCACACCATGACCAACAAGCCGTGGTCCTTGGAGCAGTGCATCCAAGGCTACACACAGGCCGGCGTTCCCGGCATCTCCGTCTGGCGGAATGTGTTGCAACCCATGGGCGCCCCGGCGGCCGGCAAGATGCTCCGCGACGCCGGCCTATCCGTCGTCGCCCTCGTTCGCGGCGGATTCTTCCCAGCCTTTGAGGCCCCCAAACGCCAGGAGGCTTTGGATGACAATCGCCGCGCTATCGACGAAGCGGCCGCCATCGGGGCACCGATGGTGGTCTTGGTGTGCGGTGCCGTGCCGGGTATGGCGCTCACTGATGCGCGCAAGCAGATCCGCGACGCCATCGCCACGCTCCTCCCTTACGCGCAAGCCAACAGGGTGAAGCTCGCCATTGAACCGATGCACCCCATGTACGCTGCCGATCGCTCCGCGATCAACACCATGGCCCAGGCCCGCGAAATCTGCCAGGCGCTGCGGAGCCCTTGGCTGGGCATCGCCGTCGATGTCTATCACACCTGGTGGGACCCGGACCTGGAAAAGGAGATCACACTGGCGGGCCAGCAAAAGACCCTCTTCGCCTTCCACATCTGCGACTGGCGCGTACAAACCCGCGACCTGCTCAACGACCGCGGTCTCATGGGCGAAGGATGCATCCCCATACGACAGATCCGCAGTTGGGTCGAAGCCGCGGGGTTCACCGGCTTCCACGAAGTCGAAATCTTCTCCACTGAACGCTGGGCGACCGATCAGGCGCAATACGTCGAGCAAATCAAGGAAGCGTATCTCCGGCACAGCTGATCAAGGACAAGCGGACGCATAACGAGACATGCGTTGCATGCTCAAAGTGCCGGGAAGAGTTCGGGCCGGGGACGGCCCGGCTCGATCTGCGGATGACGATCACTCGATAATCCACTGGTGAGAAGATACTACTGGAGTATCCCTGTTGGGGTGACAGGTTGTAGAGCGGAGGGCTTTGCGCAGAAAACCCGCCCTTACGGGGCGGCGCTAAACGGGCATGGAGAGGCTTCCTTCAAAGGGTGGGGGATGGACCACTACCACCCCTTCTTCTCTTCCGCCGCCGGTTTTTCCGCCGCCGGGGCAGGTGGCGCCGGCTCCAGCGCCGGCGGCAGCGCCTGCTGCCCCAGCCGATTCATCACGTCCGTCATCTCCTTCTCATCCAGCGCATTATCCCGGCTCTTGTCCCCCGCCTGGAACACCGCCCGCGCCGCCCGCAGCATTTCCCGCTGGCTTACCCGCTTGTCGCCATTGGTGTCGGCCTCGCGGATGATCATTCGGGCCAGCACCACCGCCGGCCGCGGCGGCTGTGGAGCTCGGTTCGCCGGGCGGTTGTTCGGCGCCGCCGGCTTCTCATCCGCGGCCGGGACACCCTCAATCCGCGGCATCACCTTCGCCAACGCGTCGGTCAGCACCTTCTGCTCCAACACCCCGTTTTCATCCTTGTCATTGGCCTCAAAAAACCGCTCGATCGCCGCCTCCATCTCCGGCCGCGACATCTTCCCGTCATGGTTGGCATCCGCGCTCTTCAGGAATGCGATCCCCACCACCGCCGGCTTGCCGCCCAGGACCATCGCCAGGCCGCCACGCTGGCCCGTGGGTATGAACCCCTCGCTCTTGCCGGCCAGTTGATCGAGCACCGACTGCGCTCGCCGGGTCACGAACACATTCAACTCCGGCATTTGCCGGCCCAGGTTCCCCACCGGCACCATCGTCTGCCCCACCTTCTTCTCCGCCAGTGAGATCAGCTCCGCCTTGCGCACCGCGTTTCCCATCGCATGCATCCGCGCATTCAACCGCTCCGGCGCGAAGCTTTTCTCCACGATCTGTTTCACGTGCTCGCGATAGGCCTTCTTGTATTCATCGATCGCCAGCAACCGATCGATCAGGCGATTCTCGCCCGGGAAGGGATGCATGATGCTCAACCCCGTCCGCTCATCCATGTTGGCCAGCGGCCCGAAGCCCCCCAGCGACAGGTTCAGATCCCACGGGATAAAATGCACCCGCTTGTCCTTCGGATGCACATACATGTAGAAGTTGTGGCCGGTGTTCAGAATGCTGTCGAGATTCACGATCACCGCATTGACTGCCACGAATCGCAGGAACTCGTCCACCGCCAGATAGTCGTTGATCTGCCGCTTGAAAGTCTCATCGTCCGCCTGGTGAAGCAGCTTGGTAAACTCGATGAACCGCCGCGAGGTGAGGTCAGTAACGTCTGTCTTCGCGTCGTAGTTCTTATACGCCGACCAGTTCTCTCCCAGATACGGCAGGCCCCGCATGCCCTCGGGTTTCAGCAGCAGCCCCTTGGTGTTGTTGAATTGGCGCTTCAGAAACGACTTGCCGATGTCCTCGACCAGCGTGTAGACCCCGAGGTACACGTGGTCATACTGCCCTTCCACAGTCAGGTACACCATCGCAAACGAAGTCCGCGGAGCCGGCACCTGCGCCTCGCGAAACACATCGTACGACAACGCCTCCCGGATCTGCGTCAGATCAAACGCATTGTTGTTCAGATTGAGCTGGGTCATCCCATGGAACGTTCGGCCATCCACGTACCGGTTGAAATCCAGCTTGAATGGCCGCTTCAAGCCCTGCGCCGCCGAGGAGTACGAAGAGTTGCCTTTGAAGCGGACACCCACATCCGAGATGATCTCCCGCTCGAATTCCATCGTCGCGCGAACAAAGGTGTATTGAAACCCAAAGTTGTTCGGCGGCCGGCGCTCGTCCTTCGGCGATTTGTCATCCTCCGCGTTGCGCGTGGTCGGGTTGGTCGTTGGCTTGGTGGTCGGCGCCGTTGCTGGCCGTTGCCCGAAGCCCAGCATCGCCGCCACCCGCGGCGTGCGATCCGGCTGCATCTTCTTCCACCCCTCCGCCGAAATGCGCAGATGAATCGTCCAAAGCAGATCCGGATCGAGAATCCGCTCCGATTCCTCTTCCAACGGCTTGGCCAGCGCCGGCGCCGCCAGCGTCATTCCAAGTATCAACACCAGGCAAGCCGCCAAGCTGATCCTTCCCATCGTATCACCTCACCCATACCAGAAATCGAAGGCGCCACGCCGGACAAATGGACAATCTCCTCTATTACGACAATCGACAGGCAATATTGTTCCTGCGCCTCCGCCACAAGTTGTTTTGAGAAACAACAAAGCCCAGGGGAACAATCCCCGGGCTTTGGATATCGCAGTCGATCAGCCTCAATTACACCGGCATCTGTTACACCGCTGGCTTCGCCTTCGCCGCCAGGGCGTTTTTCACGCGGGCCGTGAAATCGTCCACTTCCTCGGGCTTCTCAAACCCGACGACCATCGCGCTGACCGTGCCCTGGTCCAGTACATACTTGATCGATTCATCCAGCTTCTCCGGGGCATTGCGATAGCGGCCTTCGCCAACCACCTTCATGGCGATCACGCCCTTGCCGGCTTCATGGGCCTTCTTGATGACCGGCGTCACCACTTCCGGCTTGCCATCCATCGCATCGCCAAAGGCATTGATGCGCACGTGCATGGAATCCACCCACGGGCTCTCCGCCGCGGCCTTCAGCGCCTGCAGCGAGTGGATCGACACGCCATGCGCCTTGATGATTCCCTTGCTCTTCAGTTCCTCCAGGATGTCCATCTGCCGCTTCCACTGGTCGCACCAGTTCGGAGCCATCATGCAGTGGATCAGCACCAGGTCGATGTAGTCGGTGTTCAATTCCTTGCGAAAGCGATCCACCACGATGTTGGCATCAGGCCGTTCCTTCTCCGGCAACGCCCCATCCATCACCCAGATTTTCGTGCTGATCACATACTGTTCCCGCGGCAGCCCCTTGAACGCACTGGCCACGTACGGATGCGTTCCGTACATATCCGCACAGTCAAACAGGCGAATGCCCTTCTCGAATTCGTACTTCAGCAAGGCCTCGAACTTCTCCTTGCCCAGGCGCGTCATGTTCGACTGCCGGCCGCCGCCGCGCATCCCCGTGCCCGCACCGACCAAGGACACCTTCAGCCCCGTCTTGCCCAGGGGCACCATCTGAAACGGATCGCCCGACAAGGGCTTGGCGTCCGCCGCCAGCAGCGGGTGATTCAGCAGCATGGCCCCGGCCCCGGCCAGCGTGGTGGTCATAAATTGACGACGATTCATTTCCATAGGAATAGCCTCCGTACCGTAGATACTGCTGACTCTACCCGATCGCCAGTAGGATGAAAAGCGTTTTATTTCTGAGCCCGCCGGTCAGGTGCTGAGTGCTAAGAAGTTCTGAGTGCTGAGTTCTGAGTGCTGAGCAAAGACGAGACTCCGCACTTAGCACTCCGCACTTAGCACTTAGCACTTAGCACTTAGCACTCAGCACTCAGCACTCAGCACTCAGCACTCAGCAC
>JBLNDH010000394.1:0-5866 GCA_050261455.1 Bacillota bacterium | reverse complement strand
CGAATTCGAATGGTGCCGCGGCTGTGTCGCCGAGTGTTCTGGTGGAAGGCCTCCAGCCGAACACCGAGTACCTGTTCCGCGTGATCGACAGCAACCTCCGTGGCGAGGTTGTCGCTCAGTTCAGCGCGAAGACCGCCGATGTTCCGCCGGGAAATCTGACCATTACCCAGGGGACTCCGGCTGCCGATACGAACCTGACGACCGGCTCGAACCTGGACTGGGCGCACTGGGGCTATAACCAGAGCGCGACGGGTTACGATGTCCGCTACTACGGCAGCAACCGGATCTCGAATTACCAGCTGATTGGTACGGCGACGGCGACGGCGTACAACGCCGCTGGTGCGACGTTCACCTGGACCGATGGCCGGCCGAACAGCGATGCGCAGGAAGTGACCGTGCCGACCGACCCGATCGAAGGGTTCAGCAGTGAGATCCCGGCCGGTCAGACCAGCGCCTGGCCCGCTGGCGAGAACCCGACCCGCGTGATTGATAACCAGACGGGCACGAAGTTCCTGAACTTCAACGAAGTGAACTGCGGCATCATCGTGACGCCGTCTGCCGGTGCGACGGTGATCAATGCGATCGGGCTTACGTCGGCCAATGACGCGCCCGAACGTGATCCGAGCAACTACGTGGTTGAAGGTTCGAACGACGGCGGGACGACTTGGACGAAGATTACCGAAGGCGTGGTCCCGGCGTTCACGGCCCGTGGGCAGAAGCAGGTCTTCCGGTTCGAGAACACCAAGTCCTACAAGAGCTACAAGGTCACGTTCCCGACCGTGCAGAACGCGATGAGCGCGAACAGCTTCCAGATCGATGAAATCGATCTGTACAAGAGCAACATGTACTCCGTGGCCGCGACGGACGATGCGGTGGCGGTTGCAGGCCAGGGCAATGGTTTCAAGTTTACGGTTCCGGCGCAGCCGGCGAATCGCCAGCTGAAGGTGTACGTGGCCGTGGATGGCGATGCTCAGGGCCAGTTGACGGCGAGCCTCAGCGATATGAGCGTGCCGGTGAAGCAGAGCGAGATTCTGAACGCTGGCGGCAGCCTGAAGACGGCTGTGTATACCATCGACTACCGCTCGGGTCTGGCTGGGAAGGAACTGACGATCGAGTGGAAGTCGGTTGGTGGCACGGGCAATGTGATCCTGCAGGCGGCGACCCTGAGCGATGTGGATCCGGTCGCTGCTCCGACGGACGTGGCGGTGGATGGGCGGTTCGTTGGTGGCGTGGTGGTGTCCTGGAAGGACAACTCCGCGAACGAGCTGGGCTATCGCGTTGAACGCACGCTGGCTGGTGCGGACAACTGGACGGTCCTGGCGACGGTTCCGGCGAATATCACGACCTACACCGACAAGACGGCCGAGCAGGGCAAGGCTTATCAGTATCGCGTGACGACGTTCAACCCGCTGGGCTCGATCTCGAGCACCGCGGCGAACGTGACGACGGCGGCGATTCCGGAAGGGTGGGAAGGCAAGACCATCGGCACGACTGGTGACCCGAGCTATCCGGGCGAGTGGGGTTATGATGCTACGACCGGCACGTGGAGCATTCGCATCAGCTCCGGCGACGTGTGGGGCAACAACAACCACTTCTTCTATGCGTACCAGCCGATTCACGGCGATGTGCGCATGACGGCTCGCGTGACCGGGATGACGAACACTACCGGCTGGGCGAAGGGCGGCGTGATGCTCTCCGAGAGCTTGGCGCCCAACTCGCGGTTCTTGTCCACTGTTGCGACCCCGGGCAACGCGGTTCACGTCCAGGGCTGGGATGGCGCCGACATCGACGCGGGCACTTGGGGCACGAACATGACCGCAGCGAACGCGGTGAACTGGGTGCGTATCGAGCGCCTGGGCAACACCGTGAC
Organism: Bacillota bacterium; assembly: GCA_050261455.1. Classification (GTDB taxonomy): domain Bacteria; phylum Planctomycetota; class Phycisphaerae; order Tepidisphaerales; family Tepidisphaeraceae; genus JAPLNB01. Next base: position 3,996 of record JBLNDH010000394.1, on the reverse strand, counting down.
CAGCTACTATTCGGCCGACGGCGTGACGTGGACGACTTGCGGCAGCCGTACGGTCGATTGGGGCACGGACATCTACCTTGGTCTGTCGTACACCACGAACAACAATAGCAGCATCGGCGTTGCCACGTTTGACAACGTGAGCATCGACGACATCGAAGACGTGGTGCCGGTGGCTCCGACGGATGCCAATGCGGCGGCGATTTCGGGGAACCGCGTGGTGGTGACCTGGAAGGACAACGCCAACAACGAGACCGGTTACGTGCTGCAGCGCCGTTCGGGCGCTAGTGCGTGGGAAGACGTGGACGCGAACCTGGCGCCGAACACAACGTTCTACGTGGATTACTACGCCGACGACGGCAAGAGCTACACGTATCGCGTGTATGCGAAAGGGCTCGTGGGCGATTCGGACTACTCGAACAACACGTCGAACGTGAAATCGGGCGTGGGCACGACTCCCGTGGGCGACAATTGGCAGAGCATTGACATCGGCGCTCCGTACTACAACGGCAGCGATGGCTACCTGAACAACGTGTACGATGTGACCGGTGGTGGTGGCGACATCTGGGGCACGGAAAGCGATAGCTTCCACTTCGTGTACCAGGAGATGAGCGGCGACTTCGTGATCAGCGGCATTGTGTTCCAGCAGGAGCGCAGCTCTGACTGGGCGAAGGCCGGCTTCATGATCCGCACCGCGACCGATGATGGTTACGGCAATATCGGGTTGGATCCCGCCCAGAAGGGCGCTCCGATGGCGTACATAATGGCTACGCCCGATCACGGCCTGCAGTATGGCTGGCGCACGACGCTCAAGGGCAATTGCGGTGAGGCTACGAGCCCGACGCAGGGCACGCCGGCGTACATCCGATTGGCTCGCGTGAATGGCCTGGTTACGGCTTGGATGTCCGAAGATGGAACGATCTGGTCGCAGCTTGGCCAGTCGCAGAACATCGGGAACGATACGGTGTATGTCGGCATGGCCGTCACCTCTCACGATGACACCAAGACGAGCTTGGTGACGTTCAAGGACGTCGCAGTGACGACGTACGATGGGACGGTGACGCCTGAAGCGCCGAGCGATCTGAAGGCAGTTGCGCTGGGTGCCAAGGATGTGGTGCTCACGTGGACCGATCACTCGATTTCCGAGACCGGATTCAAGATTCAACGGTCGACCAATGGCGTGGATGGTTGGACGACCATCAGCGAGGTTGGGACGAGCGTTACGCGGTTCGTGGATCGCAATGCGGGTGGGCAGACGTACTACTACCGCGTTGCGGCGACGAACACCACGGCAGCCACGCCGGATTCGGCCTACACGGAAGTTGTGATGGTCGCACCGGGTGTCGATGGCACTCCGATTCACATGAGCGACTTCGCCGATGCCAGCGGCTGGCAGCTGAATGGCAAGGCGACCGTCAGCAACAACGTGCTGCGGATCACCGACGCCGTGAACGATCAGCTGAGCAGTGCCTTCACGAAGCTGCCGCAGAATCTGAACAACTTCAAGGCCAGCTTCGACATGCTGATGAGCGGTGGGACCGGCGCCGACGGGATGGCGTTTGTCATCCAGGCGAACGATCCGACGGTTCTCGGCGGTGGCGGTGGGTCTCTGGGCTACACCGGCATCGGGTACAGCATCGCGATCAAGTTCGACATCTATAAGAACGGTGGTCACGACATCGATGAGACCGGTCTGTACATCAACGGTGATAATCCGCAGTACGACGAGGCGAACGATGCGAAGAACGAGGATATCGATCTGCGGCCGACGTTGGGCAACCTGCTCGATACGAAGTGGCATGTGGCCCTGACGTACGAGAACGGCAAGCTGACGATGACGATGGCCAAGGCCGACGCACCGGAAACGATCCTGTTCACGAACACGTGGGACATCGATATTCCGGCGACGTTCGGTATGGACAGCGGCTTCGTGGGCTTTACCGGTGCGACCGGTGGCGCGAACGTCAAGCAGGAGATCTATAACTTCAACTTCGGGCCGATCGACGAAGTACCCCCGACCGGTGATTGGGTGATCAACGGCACGGACAGCGACGATGTGCGGACGCTGAAGCGTGTTGGCGACAACGTCCAGTTGCTGGACGCCGCTGGCAATGTCCTCGAGCAGAAGCCGTTCGCCGGGATCACGAACATCGTGGTCAATGGCAAGGGCGGCAACGATACGCTGATCCTGGACTACAGCGGTGGCGAGTTGGTGGCTACTGCCAAGAACGTGACGTTCGACGGCGGCGATGGCAACGATCTGGTGAAGTTGGCGGCGAACGCGGGCAGCAATGCCCTGGTAATCAACGCCGCAGGCGTGAGCTTCGGCGGCCGGACGATCAACCTGGCCAACGTCGAGAGCAAGGGCCTGGCCCTGAGCGGCAACGCGGCGGTGAGCCTGGCCAAGGGCAGCGCAGCGTTGAAGCTGGGCAGCCTGAGCTTGTCCGAGAACGCCACCCTCGATCTGGCCGACAACGACCTGATCGTGACGGCGACGCCGGAAACCAAGGAAGCTGTCCTGGCGGCGATCGCCACCGCCATCAGGTCGGCTCGCGGTGATGGCAGCTGGACCGGCAAGGGCCTCACCAGCAGCGAAGCCCGGGCGATGAAGGAAGCGATGACCGATTTCACCGGCCTGGCGGTGGTGCTGAACGACGCCGGCGGCGAAGCGATCCTCAACAGCTTCGATGGCCAGACGGTCGGCCTCAACGACATCCTGGTGAAGTACACCTGGAACGGCGATGTGGACCTGAACGGCATCGTGGACGGGGATGATTACTTCCTGATCGACGCCGGCTTCATCTCCGGCCTGGACCAGTATCGCAACGGCGATGTGGACCTGAACGGGGTGATCGATGGCGACGACTACTTCCTGGTGGACGCCGCCTTCATCTCCCAGGGCGCCCCGCTGGCGGCGGCCCCGGCCCAGCCGGCGGCCTCGGTGCTGGCGACGCTGTTCTCGGTCAAGCCGATTCTGTAAGTGATTTGGGTAGAAGCCCCTTGCTTGACAAGGGTAGACACGGCGGGACCGCCAGTGCACTGGCGGTCCCGCCGTTTTTTAGGTTCTTCTTCAATCTGAGGGGAAGGTGGTGGTGGGGATAGAGCAGTGGCAGCCATTGCGTGGAGTTATGCGGATCGCACCTGAATCTCGCGCACCGTTCGGCGCATGTTCGGTAACGCCCGGCACGGTGGTGCCGGCAGCAGACGATAACGCTGCCGCAATACGGTTCCGCGGGCGCTGGTTTGGTAGAGGGATTCCTTCAGGGACAAATAAAACACACCCCAAACCCGAAGGCCCAGGGTGCCTGGTGATAGCAGGCCTTAAAGACTAACGAGGACGACGGGGCTCGAACCCGCAACCTTCGGATCGACAGTCCGATGCTCTAACCAATTGAGCTACATCCCCAAAACGTGCCGTAATAATAGTGACTTTGCAATCCGTGTCAAGTTGCCACCGGTGTCAACATCGGCGATCGAGCCGCCGGGCTTTAATGGGCCAGATTGCCCCGGAATCTTGGGGAATTAACAGGGTTCCAGAAGACGGGCTCAAGTATAACGCCGGTGGGGTTGGCGATCCTGAAATGAGATCTGTTACGGTCCTTGTTAGGACCTGAATGAAGCGATGGAGGGGCGCAGCCCCCCAGGGGGAACGATGAATGAGGAACCGGAGGGAGCGGGGGCACTGAAGTGCCACTGCCGAAGGACTTTGCGAGGGGGCTCCATGGGAGGGGAGAAACATTCTATAATGCTACCCATGATTTTGGCCGGGATTGATGAGGCCGGTTATGGGCCGTTGTTGGGGCCGTTGGTGGTGGGCTGCTGCGCGTTTGAGACGCCGGCGGAGCCAGGGGAGGATCTGCCCTGTTTGTGGAAACGGCTCAGGCGGGTGGCCAGCAAGACGCGGGACAAATCGGGGAAGAAGATCCATGTGAACGATAGCAAGCTGGTCTACACGCCGGCGGGGGGGCTCCGGGAATTGGAAAAGGCGATCCTGGCGTT
>JBLNDH010000393.1:0-5353 GCA_050261455.1 Bacillota bacterium | reverse complement strand
TGAGTGCTGATGGGTCGGACGCCTTGTGAATGCGAAGGGAGTTGCCTGAACTCGGGGAGTTGCCTGAACTCGGCACCCGACCCGAGTCTTTCGACTTCTCCTTATTGCACGCGAGCCCGCTGAGGAGGATCAGAAGCATCACCAGCGTCCTGACCCCGAGGTGTTCGATATGGAACGAAGACCGGTTGTTCATAGGAGACGTTCCCTAGGCTAGAGCCTGATGCACAGATCCGCGTATTGTCCTTACTTGATCGTCTCAGCCGGCAACATGGCCACCGCACGCGCCGAAATAGTGAAATAACATGCCCGCCTTCTCGTGGACGTACGCCCACACGGCGACACCCGACTCTTATCTTCCCCGAACATCCACGACCGCCTGCACGCAGCTAATGTCCGAGTCCACGCCGATCGCGTAACTGCTTGCCATAGCTCACCGCATTAACGTGAGCTTAACCATTACTTTCTCTCTGCATGAAAGTATCATCCAACAGAGTCCTGTCAAGTGAAAATCTGTGGCGGTGCGCAGAGCTACGCTGGCTTCACTACTCCAAGCTTGTATAGCCGCTTGTACTGAACTCGGACCCACCGCTGGGGGCACAGCTGGCCACCAGCACGCCACCGGGGCAGGCTACGTGACTGTTGTTTCCGAGAGATGATGGCCACTCCATCGTGCCTTCCGAAGTGAAGTTCCATACCGTATCGGAAATCACCGGAATTGGGCACGTCCAGGCAATCCGAATGCCCTGACGCTACCACACATGCGTCACCAGAGCAGGATGCAAAGGGCCGCGAGAATCCCCAGAAGAATCATCAACAGGACAATGATGCCAACCCAGTAATTGAACCGATCGCCATCTCCAGGTTCCGATGGCTCATCGCTGCGGTTCTCTGCCATACTTCGTTTTCCCCGCAGTCGCTGTACCGCCCACGACCCGGACCTCCGTAGCCGGAAAGGCGTGATCAAGTCCGACGTTCACTAACTCCCGAATGGTCGTATGCAAAATGACTTAAACGCGAATTCACTCCCCGCGCCACATCTTGGCCCGGCAACACCCCGCCCATCCTGTTCCCAACGCCCTTTCGTCGTAACGCCGAAATACCGTCGCCCACACCACCTCCCAAAGTTGCATCCGCCCTATCCTCTTCCGTATAACGCCCTCTCAACCCGCCGTTTGGAACTATCCCCTTCGCTTCGCAATTTCGGCACGCATTTCGACCGTCTTATTACTGCGTCGATTTGGCACCTACGGGAAATGCTGCATCTCTGCAGCTTAGCTCGGGAGGGAAAGGAGCAGCCATGTTAAGTCATAAGCATCACCCTGCCGGCCTGCTTACGCTCACCGTTGCCTTACTCCTGCTGTCCGCAGGTTGCACTACCACCACTGCTGATAAAGCAACCGGTGCCCCGCTGCAGTCGCCCACCGATCCCGCCCACGTCATCATTCTCCACAGTGAACCCACCAGCCCCAACATTCAGCTCGGACGAGTCACCCTCGAAGTCCCCGTCTATCCCGCGCCCTCCGCCCAGAAGATCGAGGCAAGGCTGCGTGAAGGAGCCGCTCGCCTCGGCGCCGACGCCGTCGTCCTGGCCTACGACCAGACCCGTACCCTCGGAGCCACTGCCAGCGACAGTTACTGGGGCGACTGGCTCGATCCCGCCGAAATCGACGTCAACGCCACTCAGACCCGGCTCGTCATCGGCATTGCCATCAAATACCAGCAGGTCGCTCCAACAGATCGTTGATCAGCCAACAAAGAAGCCATGCAAGGATCCCGTTCCTATGAGAACACAGATGCCAAAACCCCTGGCCATAGCACTGATTGCGATCACGCTAATGATCTGCGTCTCCTGCAATCGATCCAAGTCCGCCCAGGCTAAGGAAAGGCCCACTAACGAACCGCCGGCAAAAATGTCCACCGGCACCCCGTCCGAACCTCACCCTGAAAAACTCAGCGGCACCGAAACCGTCGCCATCGCCACCAATGCCTACATCTACGGCTACCCCACCATCGTCAAGACGCTGCTGGACGTCCCCCAAGCCGCCCAGAAGAAGATCATGGACCACCTCAAGGATACCGGCACCGACATCAACGACTGGCGTTACTCAACCCAAACCGGAGTCTATGGCACCGACTATCTCCAGCGAGCCTTCACTACCGCCATCGGCCTAGGCGGCAATCGCCCTCAGGACGCCATCTATCCCACCTCCGAAATCGACGTCGAAGACAATCCCTACAACGGCATCAACGAATACGTCATGTACTTCGACAAAGGCCAGATGCCTCTGAACGGCTTCTGGTCCCTGACGATGTACGATGCCCACGATTTCTTCGCCTCCAATTTCCTCAACCGCGACCCCCTCAGCCAACGCGACAAGTCCATCGAGAACCCCGACGGCTCCACCAACCTCTACATCCTGCACGAATCGCCCGGCAAAGACAGGGAATCCAACTGGGGCTCCCGGCCCCAACGCCAGGTTCATTCTCATGCTCCGTTTCTACTGGTTCGAGGAGTCCGTCATCAACGGCACCTGGGAGCCGCCCGCAGTGAAACGCGTCGACTGAACACCGATATCACGCAGCTCACACGGGCGGGTATCCGCGGACAGACGATCCCGCTCGTGTGACACTTCAAACAAGAGTGCGTCAATGAGAATCCCGTTTGAGCAGGACACGCCGATTCTCGAATCCTGGCAGCCGCCCCCCGGGTGCCACCCGCCGCTTCCACGTCATGGTCAAGCCCATCGGCTCAGCCTCGCTACTGGCCGGCAGCGGCACCATCCTCATGATGCTCGTCTACCACGACGACGCCCAGCGAGAGTACGCCTACGGCCCCGCCGGAGGCCTGCCACACACATCGGTCGCCTCGCTCCCCAACTCGCTCATCGCCCAAGCCAAAAACAAGGCTGGACCGTCATCAGCATAAAGAACAACTGGAAACGTATCTTCGCGTCTGAATAAACCTCGGCCTCCAACCAAGGAGTAATCCCTATGAGCCGACCAAGCTCACAATCCGTCTTTTCTCGATTGTTCAAGGCCGCTGGCCTTACATTGGGGGAATTCGTCGTCGGCGCCGGCCTCCTCACCCTCGCCGGTCCATCCGCCCAAGCCCAGCAGGATCCTGCCCCGCCCGGCTCCCCCGCCGCCACCACCTCCATCGATGGCCGGCAACTCCCGCCCCCCGACCCGAAGTTCGGCGGCGTCATCCAGGACAACGCCCTCCAGTCCAAACCCTGGTGGCCTCCCCGCGTCGTGCCCCCCGAGGGCGCCCCCAACGTCCTGCTCATCATGACCGACGACGTCGGCTTCGGCGCCCCCAGCACCTTCGGCGGCGTCATCCCCACCCCCGCCCTCGACCGCATCGCCAACGCCGGCCTGCGCTACACCCAGTTCCATTCCACCGCCCTCTGCTCCCCCACCCGCGCCGCCCTCATCACCGGCCGCAATCATCACTCCACGGGCTTCGGCGTGGTCTCCGAGCAGTCCACCGGCTTCCCCGGCTACAACAGCCTCATCCCCAAGGACAAAACCACCATCGGTCGCATCCTCAAGGACAACGGCTACGCCACCTCCTGGTTTGGCAAGAACCACAACACCCCCGCCTTCCAGGCCAGCCAGGCCGGCCCCTTCGACCAGTGGCCCATCGGCATGGGCTTTGACTATTTCTACGGCTTCGTCGGCGGCGACACCAGCCAGTGGCAGCCCAACCTCTTCCGTCAGACCACGGCCATCTATCCCTACGTCGGCAATCCCAAGTGGAACCTGATCACCGCCATGGCCGACGACGCCATCGGCTGGATGCATCAGCTCAACCAGATCGATCCCGGCAAGCCCTTCTTCTGCTACTACGTCCCCGGCGCCACCCACGCCCCCCACCACCCCACCCCGGAGTGGATCGAGAAAGCCCACAACCTCCACCTCTTCGACAAAGGCTGGAACACCTTGCGCGACGACATCTTCGCCAACCAGAAACGCCTCGGCGTCATCCCGCAGGACGCCAAACTCACCCCCTGGCCCAAGGACCTGCTCAGGAATTGGGACCAATGCACCGACGACGAGAAGAAGCTGTACCTCAAACAGGCCGAAGTCTATGCCGCCTATCTCATGTATACGGACTACGAGATCGGCCGCGTCATCCAGGCCATCGACGACATGGGCAAACTCGACAATACGCTGATCATCTACATCAGTGGCGACAATGGCTCCAGCGCCGAAGGAACCATGACCGGCACGCCCAACGAGATCGCTTCGCTCAATGGCGTGTCGATTCCGATCGAGGCCGCCATGAAGTTCTACGACGCCTGGGGCACCGACAGAACCTACAACCACATGGCCATCCCCTGGACCTGGGCCTTCGACACCCCCTTCAGTTGGACCAAGCAGATCGCCTCCCATTTCGGCGGCATTCGCCAGGGCATGTGCGTCTCCTGGCCCGCCCGCATCAAGGACGCCGGCGGTATCCGCAACCAGTTCCATCATGTCATCGACATCGTTCCGACCATCCTCGAAGTCACCGGCATCGCCCAACCCGAATTCGTGGACGGCATCAAGCAAAGCCCCATCGAAGGCGTGAGCTTCGCCTACACCTTCGACAAGGCCAACGCCAATGCCCCCTCCACGCACAAAACTCAGTACTTCGAGATGCTCGGCGACCACGCCATCTATCACGAGGGTTGGATCGCCAGCACGAAAGTGGTTCGCACACCGTGGGAACTCGTTGGTGCCGTCAACCCCGACCCATTCAATAACTTAACTTGGGAACTCTACGACCTGACCAAAGACTGGACCCAGTGCGATGATGTCGCGGCCAAGTATCCCCAGAAGGTCGATCAAATGAAGGCTCTGTTCACGCAGGAGGCACGCAAATACCAAGTGCTGCCATTGGACGCTTCCATGGCCACGCGTGCCGTCGCACCCCGCCCGAGCGTCACCGCCGGCCGCAGCGAATTCACCTACACCAAGCCGATGACCGGCATTCCACAAGGCGATTCCCCCTCGCTGCTCAACACCAGCTATTCCATTACGACAGATATTGAAGTTCCCCAAGGTGGCGCCGAAGGGATGATCCTGACTTCCGGCGGCCGATTCGCCGGCTATGGGTTCTACCTCCTGAAGGGCAAACCGGTCTTCCTTTGGAATCTCTTCGGCATGGAACGCATCCGCTGGGAAGGCCACGAGGCCCTGACGCCCGGCAAGCATACCCTGCAGTTCGACTTCAAGTATGACGGTCTCGGCTTTGGCACGTTGGCCTTCAATAACGTGAGCGGCATCGGCCGCAGTGGCACCGGCACGCTCAAGATCGACGGCAAGGAGGTTTCGACCCAGAAAATGGAGCGCACCATCCCCATCATCC
>JBLNDH010000392.1:0-5035 GCA_050261455.1 Bacillota bacterium | reverse complement strand
GCTGGTGAGGGTGGTGATATCGCGGGTGCGATAGCGGATCATGGGCATGGCCTGTTTACTGAGGGTGGTGATGACGAGTTCGCCCTCAGCGCCATCGGGGAGGACCTTGCCGGTCGCGGGGTCGATGATTTCGGGATAGAAGTGGTCTTCGAAGATATGGGGGCCGGCCTGGCAGGTGCATTCCATGGCAACGCCGGGGCCGATGATTTCGGAGAGGCCATAGATGTCGTAGGCCTTGATGCCGGAATCGGCCTGGATGCGTTGGCGCATGGCTTCGGTCCAAGGCTCGGCACCGAAGACGCCGATGCGGAGCTTGGCAGGCTTAAGCTTCATTTCCTGGGCGCGTTCGATTAGGTGGAGGAAATAACTGGGGGTGCAGCAGATCGCGGTGACGCCGAAATCATTCATGAGCATGATCTGGCGTTCGGTGTTGCCGCCGGAGATGGGGATAACGGTGGCGCCCAGGGCTTCGGCGCCATAGTGAGCGCCGAGGCCACCAGTGAACAGGCCATAACCATAGGCGTTCTGGATGATGTCGCCGCGATGAAGGCCACAGGCGGCGAAGGAACGGACGATGACGGAGGCCCAGACGTTGATGTCCTGTTGGGTGTAGGCGACGACGATGGGTTTGCCGGTGGTGCCGCTGGAGGCGTGAAGGCGGACGATCTCATCCATGGGGCTGGCGAACAGGCCGAATGGATAGGTGTCGCGGAGATCGACCTTCATGGTGAAGGGGAGCTTAGCGATATCCTCGAGGGATTTGATGTCATTGGGGGTGAGGCCACGTTCTTCCATGCGTTTCCGGAAGAGCGCCACGTGGTCGTAGGCGCGTTGGACGCTGGCCTTGAGGCGGCGGAACTGCAGATCGTGCAATTGGGGAAGCGGGAGGAAATCCGGGGCGCTTTCGGGATGGAAGCCGCCGGGGATGTCGTTCCATTGAATCGGGTATCCAGTCATAGTCTTTCCCACGTAAGCCCAGAGGGTTGAAACTCGTACTAAGCAGCGGCCGCAGCGCGACCGAGGCGGAAGGCCTGCACATTCGACTCGAGCGTCTTCTCAGGCAGATTGGCTTTCACGGCTTGGAGCCAAAGTTCCTCGCTGAAGGAGAGATAATGGCTAAGGGCTCCCAGCAGGGCGATGTTGAGGCTCTTTTTGCTGGGGAGTTTGTTTTCATCGACCATGTCGGGGGTGAGGAGGACGCCGCCGGGGCGGAGGAGGTGGCGATTGTTTTCGACCTGATCGGGGGCGAGGACAAGGAGGTAGTGGGCCTCGCCGGTGGGGACCATGGGGGAGAGGACGGATTGGCCGAAGCGGACATCGCTGGTGACGGAGCCGCCACGTTGGCTCATGCCATGGACTTCGGCTTTTTTGACGTCATAGCCGGCGCGACAAGCGACATCGGCGAGGATATCGGCGGCCTTGATGACGCCTTGGCCGCCGAGGCCTGCGGCGATGACGTTGGTTACTTCATGGTTGGTGCTCAAGGTATTGCATCCTCCGTACTAATCTCGGCAGGCGCCGATGCATTTTTCACCGTGGCAAAAAGGGCACTTGCCATCACCCGTCCCTTCTGCTGTGGGCCGCTGCAAGGCGGTGATGACCCAGTCGGGCAAGCGGGTGACTTTGCCGGTGGGGTCGGTGACGGCATGGACGGTGTAGCCGCTGGTCACGGGAGCGCCGGTGCTGGCCTGGACGATATCGATGTCGAAACGCAGGCTGGCTTTGCCCGCGGGGGTGGCAGAGACGGTGACTTTGAGTTCGTCGTCGTAGTGAGCCCGGCCACGGTAGTTTACATGGGCTTCGACGAGCGGCAGGAGAATGCCGCGGGTCTCCATCTGGGCGTAGGGGATTCCGGCGGCGCGAAGCAGCTCAGTTCGGCCGCATTCGAACCACTCTAGAGCGCGGGAATTGTAGAAAGTGCCCATCTGGTCCGTTTCGCTGTAGCGGACGCGGAGGGAAGTCACATGTTGGAAAGCAGTTGTGCCCGTACGCAGACTCCTGAAGAGGCAAGTGATATCAGATCCGGGGGGCAAATCAAGATTGAGGGGAAAGCGGGCGGGCAAGCATGTATAATTGCGGCCGGCAATGACTTCCCAATTCACCACCCAGGGGTCGCCGCAGGTCATTGAACAGGATATTGGCTGTGTCCGCTGTGAGTACAACCTGCGGACACTGGCCAAGACCGGGCTGTGCCCGGAGTGCGGGCTGGAGGTGGCCCGTACGCTGGCGGCGATGGAAGTGGCGGATGCGAGATGGCTGAGGCGGATGACGTGGGGGTTGCGGTGGTTCTTTCTGGCGGTGCTCGGCCTGCAGTCGATCGACATGTGGTGGGATCCGTGGCGTGCCGCGAGGTTGTTGTTTTGGGGAGCGACGTTGATCGGGGTGGCTTGGCTGGTCACCACTCGAATCCCCAATCGGGTGGGGCGATCATCCATTCCGCATGCGAGATGGATTGCACGGGGTGCTATAGCCGGCATGGCACCGATGTTCTTGTGGTGCTGCTGGCGGCAATACGATTCGGAAGGCACCCAGGCCTTGGTTAGCCTGCTCTTCATCATCGGGCTTGCCGCAAGCTTTGCCCATCTGGCTAACGTGGCACGGCACCTACAACTAAGGTCACTAGCTCGATCTTTTCTATGCGTCCCTGTTCTACATGTACTGGGCCTGATGCCACGCGCGATCGGCTATTGGGGGTTCACTCGATTTGACCGCAGGCCGCCATTCAACGAGATGGCCTGCGACTATGCGGGCATCATCCTGTATTGGGTTGGATGGGTCTTCGGCTTGGTACTGATCGGCCGGGTTCTGTGCAAGCTCGATCAGATCCAGGGAACCAGCATCGGGCATTTATCCATCGACAGGAAATCGGGTGCACGCCTTCGGTGGGGGATCATCTTGCTCGGCACAATGCCCCTCCTCTACTCCCTGCATAGTCACCCGATAGTGTGGTTATGGCAGGTTGCTTTTCCGATTGCCAGCATTGTCTATGTTACCGGTCTATGCCTGGTATCGAGCGACCCTACCGGTCCCAAGGGAATGCGGATAGCCTTGCGAACATCTGCTATTTTTCTGCTGCTCACCAGCATTGTACCATTCGTGGCAAGCTGGAATCTGTCGTTGTATCGCCATTCGGCGGTTCTCGTCGTTTCGCAAGTGCTTTTCATTTCTTGGGTCCTATGCGTTTGCCTGTCGTTTGTCTTGCTTCGAGGGGTGGCAGCGCGATTGGGTTACGGTTCACTGGCAAAATCGCTCGCCGTGCGCAGCGTTCTGCTGCCGATGTTCTTTCTTTCGTTGGATGGTCTGAATTGGTTGCTGTTCTTTGGACCGGCAACGCGAAACCCATTGCAGGCGGTATGGCAGGTTGTGCACTGGGTTGTTCTGCTGGGCGCGCTGGAGTCGTCGCCGGGAATTGGGCGGCTGATTCAAGCGATGGTGGAGAACACACGGGTTGTAGATGGTCTAACGGCATACGAGGGGAGTCGGGGGGGAGAAATACGGTCCACAGGTTTCGTAGATGGTACAGATTAGGAAAGGGAAGCCGGGGCGGCGCTGCGCTCTGCCCCGGCGTGGAAGCGACACAGGACGGTGAGGGGACGTGATCGATGTGGCAGAGAACCCAGGGAGCGAGCTCCCTGGGCGTTATGGGTGCAGTCGATCTTCAAAACAGACTCTCAGCGGGCGGGGGCACCGCTGGAAGGAGGGGTGCGGTAGGAGGGAGTGGCTTGCTCGAGTTGAGGGGGAGGTTTGATCCATTGTTGGGCTTGGATGGGGTCGCCGGGGGAATAGGGGTCCATGGAGGGATCGCCGACGGGTTTGGAGCTGTATTCGAAGGGCGGCGGGCCGAAGCTCAGGAGGACCGGGCGGTTTTGCTCCTGGCAGGCGGCGAGGGTGAAGATGGTCAGCGTGGCGGGGAGCAGGAGGGAGCGGTTCATATGATCCTCCGGAGTAGAGTCTGGCCGCAGATCGACGCGGGTGGACGCGGTAAGACGCGCTCGGGCAAGATGCCACGTGCTACGTTACATGCCCGGCACCGGCACGGTGGTCCTATTACATAATGGTAGTATGCCATGAGGGGAGCGCGAACGGGAATTGGGGAGAAAAGCGGCCCGATGGGCCGCCGCGAAAGGGGATGGGGGTATTTCCAATTCGGTGGAGGGATGGGTATTCTGCGTTAGTGATGAGTGAGGCACCAGAAATTCGGAACAAGCCGGCGTGTAAGCGGGAGGATGCGGCGGCCGTGCTGAGGCGTTTGCGGGAGGCGGGGCACGTGGCGTATTTCGCCGGGGGATGCGTGCGCGATGTGCTGTTGGGGTTGGAGCCGAAGGACTATGACGTGGCGACGGATGCGCCGCCGAAGCGGGTTCGGCAGTTGTTTACGAATACGCAGGCGGTTGGGGCGGCGTTTGGGGTGATTTTGGTTCGGCATGGGCGGAGCGTGGTGGAGGTGGCGACGTTTCGCAGCGATGAGCAGTATGTGGACGGGAGGCGGCCGTCGGGGGTGCGGTTCACCACGGCGGAGGAGGACGCACAGCGGCGGGATTTCACGATCAATGGGCTGTTCATGGACCCGCTGGAGAAGGATCGGGTGATCGACTATGTGGGCGGGCTGGAGGATTTGAAGATCAAGCGGCTGCGGGCGATTGGGGACCCGGCGAAGCGTTTTGCGGAGGATCATCTGCGGCTGCTGCGGGCGGTGCGGTTTGCGGCGAGGTTCGGGTTGGAGATTGAGGGTTCGACGGCGGCGGCGATTCTGCGGGATGCGCCGCTGCTGAAGCGGATCAGCCCGGAACGGATCGCGGATGAGCTGCGGCTGATGCTTACCCCCCCTACCCGCGGGCATGCATGGGAGATGCTGTGGCATTTCCGGTTGGTTGAGGTGGTTTATCGGTTTCTGCCGATGGGGAGCGGCATCCCGTTTGATCCGCGGCGGTCGATTTTTCTGACGCTGGGGGCGGGGCGAGGGATCAGTTTTGGATTGGCGCTGGCGGCGGGGACGTTGTGCGTGAAATGGCAGGGTATGAAGGAGGGAGAAGAT
>JBLNDH010000391.1:0-7950 GCA_050261455.1 Bacillota bacterium | reverse complement strand
GTTGGGTAAAGATGGAATAGACGCGACGGGCCTGGTTGGCGGGCATGGCGGGGGCGCCGAGGACGGTGGTCTGATCGGGGATGTCGCCCATGACACCGGCCTGGGCAGCGATGGTGACGTTGTCGCCGATTTTCAGATGGCCCGCGAGGCCCGCCTGTCCGGCGATGGTGACATGGTGGCCGATGGTGACGCTGCCGGCAATGCCGACTTGCGCGACCATCAGACCATGCGGCCCGATCTTGGTGCCGTGGCCGATGGCGATCAGATCGCACCACTTGTTGCCTTTGCCGATGACGGTGGAGCCGAGGGTTGCCCGCTCGATGGCGCAATTGGCGCCGATTTCCACGTCATCCTCAATGATGACGTTGCCGGCCTGGGGGATCTTGTGGTGTTCGCCTTTGTGGGTGGCGTAGCCGAAACCATCCTGGCCGATGACGGTACCGGCGTGGATGGTGACGCGATCGCCGAGGATGCACTTGTCGTAAACGACGACGTTGGGGTAGAGGATGCAATCGCGGCCGATCTTAACTTCCGGGCCGATGTAGCAGCCGGGGTAAACGACGGTTCCCTCGCCGATGGTGGCGGTGGGATCGACGCAAGCGAGCGGGTGAACGCCGGTGTGGGGGTGCTTGCGGTAGCCATGCAGGATGACCATCGCCTGCGTGAAGGCGTAGTAGGGGTCCTGGGTTCTCAGAAGGGTCACATGATTGCTGTTGACGGTCAGGCCGACGACGACGGCCGAGGCGTGGGTGTTTTCCAGCTGCTTGGCGTATTTGTGATTGGCCAGGAAGCTGACCTGGCCGGGCCCGGCTTCTTCCAGCGTATTGGCCGAGTTGACGTCGATCGATGGATCGCCAACGACTTCCGCCCCAATCCATTTTGCAAGTTCTTTAAGTTTCATGTCATTCCCAGATTCAACTTCTTTGCCCGAGGAGCCCTTATTCACCAGGGAGCGAGAGGATCAGAAGAAATCTCTACGGGACCTCCGTGTTTCCGCGACTCCGTGGTTGACACGATCCGTTGCTACTCTATCCGAAACGACAGGTGCTCGCACGTGCGGTGCAGGGTTGTCTCGACTATACTTTCCGCGAGACTAACGGACATTCAAGGGCTCATAAGAGGAAAACCACGTATGGCTTACCTTCTCGGTATCGACATCGGCACAAGTGGGACCAAAACATTGGTCTGTGATGAAAAAGGCAAGGTGCTGGCCACGGCGACGGCGGAGCACCCGATTTACACGCCCAAGCCAGGTTGGTCGGAGCAAAAGCCCGAGGAATGGTGGGAATCGACCTGCAAGGCCACCAAGGCCGTGCTCAAGAAGGCCAATCTCAAGGCCGGGGACATCAGCGGCGTCGGCCTGTCGGGACAGATGCACGGCAGCGTTTTCCTTGGCGATGGGCCCAAGGCGCTGCGCCCGGCGTTGCTGTGGAACGACCAGCGGACGGTGGCGGAATGCGAAGAGATCACCGAGAAGGCTGGCGGACGCAAGGCGCTGATCGATCTGGTGGCCAACCCCGCGTTGACGGGTTTCACGGCTCCCAAGATCCTGTGGGTGCGCAAGCACGAGCCGAAGGTTTACGACAAGACCAAGCACATCCTCCTGCCCAAGGACTACATCCGCTATCGCATGACCGGCGAGTATGCCTCGGAAGTGAGCGATGCCTCGGGCACGCTGCTTCTGGACGTGGCCAAGCGTCTATGGTCCGACAAGCTGCTGTCGCTCTTGAAGATCGACAAGGACCTGATGCCCAGGCTGTATGAGTCGCCGGAAGTGACCGGCACGCTTACCAAGGAAGCGGCCCGGGAGTTGGGCTTGGCGCCCAACACCCCCGTGGTGGGCGGCGGCGGCGACCAGGCGGCGGCGGCCGTCGGCAATGGCATCGTCATGTCCGGCATCATCAGCGCCACCCTCGGCACCAGTGGCGTGGTCTTTGCCCACAGCGACAAGCCCACGCGCGATCCCAAGGGCCGCGTCCATACCATGTGCCATGCCGTGCCGGGCAAGTGGTGCGTCTTCGGCTGCATGCTGGCGGCCGGCGGATCGTTCCAGTGGTTCCGCAATGAACTGGGGTTCATTGAAGTGGAACTGGCTCGGACTTTGTCCCAGAAGCGGAACAAGCACATCGATCCGTATGACCTGCTGGTAGAAGAAGCCGCCCAGTCGCCGGCCGGCGCGGAAGGGCTGTTCTTCCTGCCCTACCTGACCGGCGAGCGTTGCCCGCATCCGGATCCGTGTGCCCGCGGCGGGTGGATCGGCCTGACCAGCCGCACCAACCGCGACATGATGATTCGTGCCCTGCTGGAAGGCGTCACCTATGGCATGCGCGACGCGATCGAAATCATGCGCGAAATGAAGATCCCCATCACCCAGGTCCGCGCCGGCGGCGGGGGGGCGCGCAGCGACTTCTGGCGGCAGCTCCAGGCCGATATCTACAAGGCCCCGATCGTCCTCACCAATTCCACCGAAGGCTCCGCCTATGGCGTGGCGATCCTGGCGGGCGTTGGCACCGGCGTCTGGAAAAGCGTCGAAGAGGCCTGCAAGGCCAGCATCAAGCAAACCGCGAAGGTGCCCACGAACAAGAAGATGGCCTCCTTCTACGATTGCCACTACCCGGTGTATCAGAAGCTGTATTACTCGCTGAAAGACCGGTTCGCGGATATCGCGAATCTCGCGTGCTAAAGACGCGTGCGGATATCTCTAAAACATCGAAAGCCCACGGCGTTGCCGTGGGTTTTTTTGATGCAGGCGTGTTCCAGTGAAGCTTTCCAAGCCGGACCGGAGCGCAGGGCCGGATCAATTCGACATCGAAGAAGATCCGGCCCTGCGCTGCGCTACAGGCCGGCTTGGGGGGGGCGGTCCGATGATTTTGCCAGACGTAAGCGACGGGCTGGATCAGCGAGACTGGCGAATCGGTTCCAGCACCACCAGCACCGGGCGATGATCGGACGCCATCGGCTCACCGATCACCTTTGCTTCCACCACACGCCATTGCGTAGTGGGGCGGTACAGGATGTAGTCGATCTGGTGGGTGGGCTGCGTGGCGGGGATGGTGAAATGATCGCCGCCGGCTGTGGCGTTGGTCCAGGATTGACAAAGCTGGCGAATCGTCTGCGTATTGGGCGACTTGTTCAGATCGCCGGCGAGGATGGCACGCGTATCGCGATTGGCAAACAGATCATCGATCACGCGAACTTGGGGCAGGCTGTTCTGCTCATCGGCAGCGTGGTCGAGATGGGTGCAGATGAAGAGGAACGGCGCGATGCCATTGTCGGGCGTGATCGTGGCTGCCAAGGCAACGCGGGGCTCGCGCTGGCCGACCTGCGGCAGGGGGTGAAGCTCCGGCTGGCTGATGGGCCAGCGGGAGAGGATGCCGATGCCGTATTGCCCGCCTTTGAGGTCGATGGTCTTGCCGAACTGGACGCGCATGCCGGTGAGCTTGGCCAGTTCCGCGGGCTCGTCGATGCTCTGCGTGCGCGTGGTTCGGTTGTCCAACTCCTGCACCGCGACGACGTCGGGGTTGCACTGGCGGATGACCTGTGCGATCCGCGGCAGGTCGAGGCGATCGTCGGTGCCGATGCCGATGTGGATGTTGTAGGTGAGCACGCGCAACTGGCTCGGCCCTTGCGCCTCGGCTCGACGGGATTGGGTGCAGCCGGCCAGGGTCAAAACCAGCACCAGTAGAGACAGGCAGAAGTGTCGCATGCTCATGCTGTACCCGATCAACTGGCATGGCACAAGGCGGATCGGAGCGCAGCGGGAGTCCGGATCCTTTCAGGTATCCCAGACGATCCGGACCGGCGCTTGCGCTCCGGTCCGGCTTGGATAGGCCCGAAACGGGGAGATTGCTACGGTCGTGTTAATCAGGAGCGTCCAGATAACCCTCGGCGGACCGCGGCGGCAATCGCCAGGATGTCTTTCTTCCGGCGCAGCAGCCCTATCGTTCGCTTCTGGCCCTTGAGTTGAAAAGCCAGGCACCGGCACTTGTAGCCATCGGCATTCATGCGGGAAAAGCCTACATCGAGAACCTGGTCGGCGGGAGCTTCGAACTGGCGGGCATCGCCGAGCTCGGTGTAATAGACGCGCAGGCCGTCAGGGCCCGCGTGGATGTAACAGGATTGTCGCCCGAAATTGAGGATGAGCACGGCCAGGATCGTGCCAACCCCGATGAGGGATATGGCAGGGAGCACGAATGCAACAACCCACCTGGGTGCCGCAACACCGCCGGTGCGGACGTGCCCGGTCAGATAGCCATAGGTGGCGATGAGGGCGATGGGCAGCACGAAGATCGCCGCCAAAACACAGAGCTGCCAGGCGGGGCGAGGCAGGATGTAGATATCGACGGAACCATCCGGCTGATGGACATATGTGATGCCGCCGGGCTTGGGGTTCTGACCATAAGCGAGGATGGGCGATGGGATGGACATGGCTGTGCCAAGAGATTTGATGCGTAGGGAATCGAAATAGCAAGAGGGAACAGAGGTCTCCTGTCAGGAAGGTAACTTGGCCGCTGGGCAAGCGCCGTCGGCGTGTCGCCAGGCGACGCGTGCCTCGCGAGCGGCGGCGAAAAAGGCGCGGGCCGAAAGGGCGAAGACATACAGCGACCAGAGCCAGAACAGCGCAAAGGCCACGCAGATGAGAAGGACGATGTAAAAGCCGGCGAAACGATTCAGATTGAGGTAGCGTGGGAAGATCAGCAGCAGCAGGCTGACAGGAAAGCCGCATCCCACGATCGTGGCATGCTCGAACAGGTGGCGATTAAGCACGCGCACCGCCAGGCGGCGCAGCAGGACGAACTGCAGCAGCGGGCAGGGCACGAACAGGAACAGGGGATACAGGCTGTGCTCGCGCAGGGCTCGCACCGCACCATATAGCCAATTGGGCAGGCGTAGGTTCGGGTGATACCTGAACCACCACCAGATCAGTAGCGCCGCGGCCAGCCCCATGCCGGCGGAAACCAGAGGGCCGAGGCAACAGATGCGAAGAGGAATCGCCAGATGGCGGTGGGGTTGGGCTGCGGCGTGGGGGTTCTCGGGTTGTGTCAGCAGCCAACAGCCGACGCAATGCGCCGTAGCGGCCAGCACCAGGATTGTCCCTCGAATAACATTGGCCATGTCCCAGTCATGCAGGAAGGGCTGAATCAACCCGGGTACCAGAAAGCCGAAGAAGACCAGGGCATGGGCCGATAGCAGCAGCGCCGCCGCCCAGGCCAATGACGCGATCCAGCCGGGCCGCGAATCGCGCAGCTCCTGGCCCAGCGTCAAAGAGCGGGAAATTCCCAAACCGCACTCCGGGCACGACTGTTCCGGGCGCAGGCTGCGAAGGTTATATCCGCAGCGAACGCAGGGAACGTCGCCGAGGGTGGGAATCGGGGTGGCCATCATCCCACAGGCATCGTTATCAGAAGAGGGCGCGTCGGATTGTGAGGCAGAGCCATGGTCCATGTGTTGAATTGGACGCCTTGACGCGTTGCGGGTTCCCAAAGCAGCTTTGTCACATCAACTCGAAGCAATCTCATCTTTTCAAACGATTGCGTAAGGGCTCCTCTCACGCGGCCGGCCAGAGCGGGGATGCGGCATGGCAGTTGCTTGGCACGGCGACGAGGTGAATGCCGTGGCAGATTCGGCGTGTGATCAATGCGTCGCAGCCTGTATGCAGGTCAGTCCGTCGTCCGGCCCGTCATCGGTCGCGGCAAGGAGTCGGGGGTCGCAGCCGGCATCGGTCTTGCATAGCGGCTTTGCATCGCAAGGCCGAATGAACTTGCGGTCGCCTGCGTGAGGGCGGGCCAAGGCACGATTTTGAGAAAGGAGGCGGAGAGTAACCAGATCTCTATCGAAACGCCAACCGGGGTGGCGACGATCCCTGCGTGAATTCAAATGCAGACGCATTCGAACGCCGCCTCGGAGCAAGTCGTGATTCCCAAGTGGTGATCCAGGTTTGTCGCCGTCGCTTCGATGGGTGACGGCACAGTTGTATTCGATGTCTTTTTATACCGAGAGGTGAGTAATGATCCGCGAATCCATGATTACCTTCGCAGCCGCAGCCGCCCTTGCCACCGCAGCGCTGGCCGAGGACCCCTCGCAGGGCTCTTCGCAGCAGCAGATGCAGCAGGGCGCCGGGCAGATGAGTGGACAGATGAGCACCGAGCAGCAGGAAGCCACGTCGTCGAACCCGGACCGCGCCTTCGCGGCAACGGCGATCAGCCATGCCCGTCTGGAGCGACAGATCAGCGAACTGGTTGCTCAGAAGGCCACCAACCCCCAGGTCAAGCAGTATGCCCAGCAAGTGGCCAACGACTACCAGCAGCTCAGCCAGCGGGTTCAGCAGGCGGCCCAGCAGGCGGGCATTACCGTCAATCCGGAACGGATGCTCCCGCGCGACCAGGCGATCCTCAATCACATGCAGCAGCTTCCGGTCAGCTCTCTGGAACGCAACTACGTCTTCCATGAGGTTGGCGCCAACCAGACTCACCAGCTCTACGCCCAGTGGGCATCCAAGAACGCCCAGAATCCCCAGATCAAGCAGGCCGCCCAGGAAGTCGCCACCAAGCTGCAGCAGCGAGGCCAGACCATCCAGCAGTTGGCCCAGTCCGAAGTCAGCGGCGGCGCCCAGCCCGCCGGCGGCCGCATGGGCCCCAGCGGCCAGTGACGCGGCAACGCGAATTGAGGTGAATTCCATGGGCCGGGCAGGCGCTTCCAACGCAAGCCCGGCCCATTTCCACATATTCACCAAATGAAAAGCCCACGGATAGCTGTCCGTGGGCTTTTGAATTGCGATTCGAAAGAGATTGAGGGCGATCAGCTCATTGCGCCGGCAGCGGCCCCGCCAGCGTCGCATACTCATCCAATGCCGTGCGGTCGCCGCTGAGGACGCGGTCGATGTCCGCCCGCAGTTGCGACAGCCGCGTGTCGAGGAACCGCTTGGCCACCGCCTTTTTGCGGTCGTTCTTGGTGGCCTGCCCGAGGAACAGGTGCCCGACGATGATCGTGATGGCGCTGTCCACGAGTCGCCGGCCATGCAGGTCGGTGTACTCGGTGCCCTTTTCCTTCACGAAGGCGATCGCCTTCATGACCAGTTGCCTGGCCTCGACGAGCTTGGTCTTCAGCTCGGCCAGCAACCCGTCGGTGTAATTGGCCTGCTCAAATTCGTCCACGCGCTTCTCAAAAGCGCCCGAGCAGACGCCGCGAACCGCGGCGACAATCTGCAGCTGGCTGGTGCCTTCGTAGATCGTCGTAATGCGGGCGTCGCGCAGGTAGCGCTCGGAGGGGTAATCCTTCATGTACCCGGAGCCGCCGAGCACCTGGATGGAGTCCGTCGCCACCTTGATGGACATCTCGCTCGAGTAGTACTTGCTCATCGGCGTGAGCATGCCGTTCAAACGCTTGAGCGTGCGGGAGAGCTCCTTGCGCTTCTTGGTCTCGGCCGGATCCGTCGGCGGGTTGAATTCCAGCACGCGGAGGTTGTTGTTCTCCAGATCACACACGCGGCTGGTTTCATAGGTCAGCGCTCGGGCCGCCTCGATGTGGATCTTCATGTCCGTCACCAGTTCCGCGACCGCCGGCAGACGCTCGATCGACATGCCGAACTGCTTGCGGGTGAACGCATAGCGCCGGGCCACCCGGAACGCCGCCTCGGCCACGCCCAGCGACTGCGCCGCGATTCCCACGCGGGCGCCGTTCATCAGCGACATCACGTACGACACCAGCCCGCGCTGACGCTCGCCAATGAGCTTCGCCGGGGCATCGTCGTAAACCAGTTCGCACGTCGGCGAGCCATGGATGCCCAGCTTCTCTTCCAGGTGACGCACGCGAATCCGCGGCGACTTCTCCGCCAGGAACAGCGACAGCCCGCGGCCGTCCTTGATGTCCGGCTCCGAGCGTGCCAGCGTCAACAGGATGTCGCCGCAGCCATTGGTGATGAATCGCTTAACGCCATTCAGCCGCCACTGT
>JBLNDH010000390.1:0-7681 GCA_050261455.1 Bacillota bacterium | reverse complement strand
CGCCGATCGCGAGGTGATTGTGCTCTATTACCTCGAGCAGATGAACGTCGCACAGATGGCGGCGCTCCTGGGCGCCTCGCCCAGCGCCATCGACGTTCGCCTGCATCGAGCCCGGCAACGTTTAAAGGAGAAATTGAGCCGCTTCGTACAAGAATAGTCTTTGGTTTTACTCCCTCGCCCGGTACTCCGGGCGAGGGTTGGGGTGAGGGTTCAGAGCCAAGGGTACACCCAAACGGCAACTGCTCGAGGACTCGCCCGCCGCACGCGAAAGGGCAATCTCCCAGCGTGCCGCACCGCCTGGAAGTCGTCTCCCTACCCCCACGCCGGGTTCGGAGCTACGCGACGACCCGGATTCCCTTCGCGAGCGATCGGCCGAAGGATGTTGTTATGAACGAAGACCGCATAAAAGAACTGCTTCAACACGCCGACCAGGCGAACACACCACCCGCCCCGCAGAACCTGGCCCAGCACGTCCGCCAGCGTGTCAAGCAACAGCACCAGCTTCGCATCATCGGGGCCACCGTCGCAATTCTCCTGTCCTGCCTGCTCACAGGGCTGTACCTCATCCAACGCCCTCACCCAGAGCACCAGATCGCCCGGCAGAACCCCGTCCACCGCCAATCCATCCAAACCGAACTGGCCCGCCTGGAAGCCGAAGCCCAGCTCCATACCCTGGTCGCCGAGCGCATGTGGGCCATGGAGAATCTGACGCAACGCACCCTGGCCGCCGAGAAAACCGCCTCCACCCTCAGCCCCCTCGCCATCATCGAACAGCAGCGCCAACGCGCCGCCCTGATCATCGTCGATCAAGCCGACCGCCACCTTCTGAACAACAACCAACACCAGGCCGCCGCCAAAGAATACCGCCAGGCCATCGCCCTCTTCCCCGAAACCCACGCCGCCACTCTCGCCCAACGCCGGCTGGAACAAATGGAACATGGAAAGGAAGGCTCAATATGACAAAGTGGATACTATGCTTGTGCATCGCAATAACAGCGAGCGTGGCGGGGATCGCCGGGGCGCAGAGTCGTGGTGATTCTCGCGAACCAAGCGGTACGCCGCAAGCCGAGCCTAAAAGGATCCAGCTTCCAGTTATCGTAATCAGTCCAATCGATTCGCTCAGTTTAGAGAGAATGGAATCGGCCGTTGGGAGCCTTGCGGTCGCCGAGGCCCGGAAAGTCCTGGGCCCCGATGTCGATGCCGAGGTATCCCCGATGACAGAAAAAGAGATGCTACTGCTGCATATCAATATAGTGCAGGTAACCAAGGAGGTATCGCCACAGGATATGCGTCAGCTCGTTGATCGCATTGCCGCCGGAATCGAAAAGACAGTGGAGCTGCAAGGCCAAGCACCCCGGGAAAGACAACTGGCCGACCTCAAACGCAAGTTCGAACTCCTGAGCAAGCGCCTCCGCGAAATGGATGACGCGACAGAGAGCGGACGGCAGGAACTGCGGAAAATCACCGGGCAAACCGATGTCTCTCCGGAAGCCCTCCATGCGGCAATGTCCAAGATGGATCAGGAACGGCAGGCATTGCAGATTGATCTGGTAGCAATGGAGGCCAGGCGTAACGCCTTGCAGCGCACCATCGCCGAGCAGAGTAAGGATGTAATGGATCGCGTACAGGAAGACCCGATCGCCAACGAGTTGCAGACCGTGGTGAAGGTCCGCACTCAGCAGTTGGAGCATCTCAAGGCGCAATTCGCGGCAGGGACAGCGCCAAGCAGCGAGGTGTCTGCGGCGGCAGTCGCCCTCGCAGAAGCGAAGGCGAAGTTGCTGGAACGCCAGGAACTGGTGAGAACCCGGGCCGGGGGAGACATGCTGGCGGCGTGGAATCGAGAGCTGCTGAACTTATCGATCGACCGGGCGGAGAAAACCGTCAGGAACGATTACATCGACAAACGCCTGGCGGCATTCCGCGACGTGGATCCACTGCTGGAACGCATTGCACTTGAGCAGGAAGGACGACAGAGCCTCCGGCGTGAATTGTTCGATGTGCAAAAACAAATAGGTGCCATCGAGGCGCAGCCGAAACCCACAGTCACAGTGGACCAGGTAAAGGACTGAGAAAGCTAGCCGCTCTCCGGCACCTCCCCCAAGCCGGACTGTAGCGCAGCGCAAGTCCGGATCTTCTCACCAAGCACAGACGATCCCGATCTGCGCTACGCTCTGGCCGGGTGCCATGGCCACGCCCCCAACGCCCCTGCGACAACCAACGCAGCTCGGGGCGTGGCCATGCCCCAGGCGATCCCCCCGGCAGCACTCATCTTGCCCTTTGCATTTAGCGTGGCATGGGCGGCCCGCCCATGCAGCTCCGGTAGTGCACCTTCCGCTTTGCCAGGTCCTCCCCATCACCACAACTTATCTGTGTCCATCCGTGCCCCATCTGTGGCAAACAAATGTAGCACGGGCATCTTGCCCGTGCGCATCCCATCTGCATTTATCCGCGTTCATCTGCGGCCCACACCTCTCACGCAATCTGCTGCACAAACTGCTTGTACAAATGAGCATAGTGCCCATTGATCTGCAACAGCTCCCGATGCGTCCCCCGCTCGATGATCCGCCCCTGGTCGATCACCAGAATACAATCCGCCCGGAGGATCGTGCTCAGCCGATGCGCCACGATAAACGTCGTCCGGCCTTCCAAGAGCTTCTCCAGCGACCGCTGCACCTGCAATTCCGTTTCCGTATCCACCGAACTGGTCGCCTCATCCAGCATGAAGATGCGTGGATCCGCCAGAAAGGCCCGGGTAAAGCAAATGAGCTGCCGCTGCCCCAGCGACATGTTCCCCCCGCGCTCCCCCACCTCCGTCTCGTACCCATTCTGCAGCTGCAGAATGATCTCATGCGACCCAATCGCCTTGGCCGCGTTGATCACCTCTTCCTCGCTCGCTTCGGGCCTGACATACCGGATATTCTCCATGACCGTGCCGGTAAACAGATAGTTGGCCTGCAGAACCAATCCCATCTGCTTGTGCAGCGACTGCCCGGTCACGCAGCGAATCTCCTGCCCATCAATGAGGATTCGTCCCCCCTGCGGCTGATAGAACCGCGCCAGCAGCGAAATGATGCTGCTCTTGCCGCTGCCGGTGTGCCCCACCAGCGCAACCATCTGCCCCGGATGGGCCTCGAAGCTGATGTCATGCAAGACCGGCCGTTCCGGCTTGTACCCGAACGTCACATGCTCAAACTTCACATGTCCCACAATCCGCGGCAGCGGCTTCGCATCGGGAAGGTCCTTCACTTCCGGCTGCATGTCCAGCAGCGCAAAAACCCGTTCCCCGCCCGCCATCGCCATCATGAGCTGGTTCGCAAAGTTCCCCAGGTTGAGGATGGGATTCATGAACCAATCCCAGTAGAGGTACGCGGCAATGACCGCGCCCACCCCCTTCTCCCGCCCGATGCGCCCGCTGACGATGAGATACCCCCCAAAAGTCAGGATGGTCACTTTCCCGATGAAGCCGATGAACTGCAGCAGCGGCTGATACACCCCGTTGAGGCGCGACGCCCAGACATTGTTGTCCGTGTTGCGCACCTGCATGCCGTTGAACGTGTCGAGGTTCATCACCTGCCGGTTGAACGCCGTCACCACCCGCACGCCCGTGATATTCTCCGCCAGGTTCGTCGAAACCCGCGTAAACCACTCGCGCACCACTTGCCACCGATGCGCCACCCGCCGGCGGAAGTAATCGTTGGTCACATACAGAATCGGCCCCAGCCACGCCACCGACAAAAACAGCCGCCAGTCCGTCATCACCAGCATGATCGCCGCCACCCCCATCATCAACACATTGGCCACCACCTGCCAAAGCCCCCACACATTCACTTCGCGCAGGCTGTTGATGTCGCTGGTGCAGCGGCTGATGATCCGCCCCAGCTTCGTCCGGTCATAATAGCTCATCGATAGCTCCTGCAGTTTGGCAAACAGCTGTCGCCTCAGCAGAAACTGCACGTTCTCCCCCGCATGGGTCATCAGAAGGATCACAAACCGCTGCAGGACCAGCGCCATCCCCAGCACCGCCCCCCAGGCCACGATGATCCACGTCACATGGCCAATCGCCTGATCCTGCGACACGCCGCCCGGAATCCGCCCGGCGGTGTACTCGGTCACATAATTGATGATCCCCTGCATGAACCGCGGCGAGAGCATTTCCAGGACAATCATGATGATGCCCAGAAAAAGCCCCAGCGCGTAACGCCTGCGGAATGGCCACAAAGTCCTGAGCAGCCGCTTGATCATCGGCCACTCAATAGGCTTATACTTCTGCTCCTCATCCTCGCTCTGCAAATCTCGCGGCATCGCCACCGGCGCCGGCAGTCCCCGCCCCGAGCGTTTGCGCAAGAAGATGCCACTCAGGAGAGTCATGCCACCGTGTCCTTCGAGGTTGTCTCCCCAGCCTCACGCCGGGTTCGGAGCGAAGCGACGACCCGGATTCCTTCGCGGTTGTTCAACCGCTCCTCATCACAACGTTTCGCCGATTCGTCTCTCCCCCTCGCCCGTCCACCCATTTGCCCTCTCATACATCCACCCCCTCCTGCTCCTGCTCCGCCTTCTCCTTCTCCGCCGCGGCCACCATCGCCAGCTTCCGCGTGTCATGCATGCGGCGCATGTGCGAGAAGCTCTCGCCCTCCTCATCCAGGTCCCCTCCATCGCCATAAAGCTGCACCTCGGCGATATACCGGTAATGCCCATCCTGCTCCATCAGCTGCGCATGCGTGCCCATCTGGGTGATCCGCCCATTCTCCAGCACAATCACCAGGTCGGCCCGCCTGACCGTGCTGATGCGATGGGCAATCACGAACGTGGTGCGATCCTTCATCACAAATCGCATCGCCCGATGGATCAGGTCATCCGTCTCCGGATCCACCGAGGCCGTCGCATCATCCAGCACCAGAATGCGCGGGTTCTGCACAATCGCGCGGGCAATCGCCAACCGCTGCCGCTGTCCCCCGGACAGCGATGCTCCACGCTCGCCCAGCATCGTGTTGTACCCCTTCGGCAGTTCCTCGATAAACTCATGCGCCTGCGCCAGCCGCGAAGCCGCTTCAATCTCGCCACCGGTAATATGCGGCTTGCCGTACGCGATGTTCTCCGCCACCGTCGCACTGAACAGATACGTCTCCTGAAACACAAACGCCACCTGCGGCCGAAGACTGTTGAGCATCACGTCGCGAATGTTCTGCCCATCGATCAGAATGCGCCCCTTCTGCGGGTCGTAAAACCGCGCAATCAGGTTCACCAGCGTCGTCTTCCCCGCACCGGTCGGGCCCACGATCGCCACCGTGCTGCCCCCTTTGACTTCGAAGCTGATGTCATGCAAAACCGGCTTGTCCGGGTTGTAGCCGAACGTGGCATGCTCAAACTTCACCGCGCCCAGCCCCGACGCCAGCGGCTTGGCATCCGGCTTCTCTGGCACAGTCGGCTTGGCCGCCAGAACCTCATGCAGCCGCCGGGCCGAGACGATCGCATTCTGGTACTGGTCGCTAAGGGTGGATACCTGCTGAAGACGATTCAAGATCGTCCCCATCGCCGAACCCAGGATCAGAAAATCCCCCACATTCAGACGCCCCTTGATCATCAGCACCGCCACCAGCAGAAACAGCGACAGGTGGGAAATCGTGCCGATCGTCCGGATCACCGGAGTGAAGTCGGCGTACATGCGAATACGCTTCATCACCCGCTCATAAAAGACCTCGCACGCCTTGGCGTACTTGGTGATCTCCTGCCGCTCGGTCGCAAATGCCTTGACCACGTGCACCCCGGCGATGTTCTCCGTGATGACGTTGATGCTCTTGTCTTCCGACTCCATCACCGCCCGGCTCGCTGGCTGCACCTTCCGGCCAAAATGCAGGATGTAGAATGTCCAAAATGGCAGGGGTACCAACGACAACGCCGCCAGCCACCCGTTGCGCGTCGCCAACAGAATCATGTACCCCCCCACCACCAGCGTAATGTCCAACGTGGTCAGAACCGCCGTCTGCAGGAACGCTCGCACATTCTGCAGATCGCTCAAGGCCCGATTAATCAGTTGGCCGGTCGAAATGCTGTCGTGAAATGCAAAGCCCACCCGCTGCAGTTTGTCGTAGACCCCTTCGCGAATGTAATAGACCAGCGTCATGCTGAGCTTCGTGCTGGCCACTTCCCGCAAATAGCGGAACACCGCCAGCGCAACCATCACCACACCCAGCCCAGCCAGGATATGCCGCAGCTGACTGGCCTCCTGCTCTTGGCTCCAAAACCAAGCCCAGAAACCTCGATCGGTCGCCCCACTCAGATGAAGTGCCTTGATGTGATTGGCTGCCTCCCCCATCTGCCAGGTGGTCAGCACTTCCGCCCCAATTGACAGCGACAGATAGACACAGGCCACGATGGTCAGCAGTTTCACCGGCCTCAGAAAACGAAACATCCATCGCAGCAACTGGGAATTGCTCAGAGCGTCCGAATCCATCACCCAGACAGGCTTGGGCTCTTGGGGCGCAACCCTCTTGCCAATCGGATCTTGTAAACAGGATCTATCGGAAACGACTGTTTTCGTGGCCACGGAATCAACTCTCGACGGATTGCCCGTACGCTAGGACAGTAGAAAGCACCCGTCAACGCCTCCTCAGTGAGCTCTCTGCCACAGCGTCGACCTCGCTTTGCACCTAAACCCCGCTTGATACAAGTTTTATCGCTGGACCGACAACCCGCCCCAGCAACACCCGCTTACCTTAGCGCAACCCTCCACTTCCCATCGGTCCAGAACCTGCCGACCGTCCGAGTAAACTGGGCGGCCACATTGAAGATTGCCGATAATAGCAACCATGGTCGCTTTTCGCTGCTGTGGAAACTCGCTGGCGGCACTCAGCCGCGCAGCCGCCAAATCCGCTGCCGCTCACATGCGACAGATGGGCCTGCTACCCCAACACGTTGATTGGGCTCGCCGGGCGACGATCTGTGAAACCTGTCCCCTTCGGGTAGTCCAACAGGGTATCTCGTATTGCGGCCGACCGTTCCTCCAGCAAATCCAACGAGAACCGACCACCGATGGATGCGGATGTCCCACCCATGCCAAGGCCAAATCGCCTCACGAGCATTGTCCCCTCGACTGGCGAAACCGCGCAGCCCAACGCCGCTCGGATGGCTGCACCTGCAAATGGTGTAACGTCAATGTCGCTTGATCGCCGTTGCCCATAAGAGATCTCCCCGGCTTCCCCCTTCCCTACGGTTGAGTCAGCAAAACTGTAACTCGCTCCCCCGCCCACCTTCTGCCGCGCAGGCTCCCTCGCATGGCCCGCATTTTGCATTCGCAAAAAGCTCGTGGCATTTTGGCAAAAGGAGCTTGTATGACACTGCAGCAGAAGTGCGAGGAGCTTATCCGGGATTTCTTGGGATCGGACGCGGCAACCCTGCCTGCCAAACGTTCGCAGTTGGTATCCAACTTGGTAGCACTGCTTGAAGAGAGCAAGAAAAAACGCGAGCCCCACCGTACTGCAGGCAAAGCCGCTTCACACGAGCAAGCGGCTTGATTCCCCCCGACTCGACAACCCCCAAAGTCATCTTCGCAACCCTGACTACTTGCGGGTTGCGTGGCCCACCCAAACGAAGGCGGCCGAGGAAACGCCGGCTCATCCTTGCCCGACGTGCTCCTCGGCCGCCTCTTTCACAGGATTCCACAGTGGCTGGTTACGGGGTAACT
>JBLNDH010000389.1:0-2529 GCA_050261455.1 Bacillota bacterium | reverse complement strand
GGACATTTGAGGGGGTTCCGCGGACACTGGGCGGGGCATGGTGGAATTGTTCGGCGATGATCGGCTGGTGGCAATTGCGCTCCTGTTTGGAGGGGCGCTGGGGATGTTGGTGTCGATTCTGGCCGGGGTGGGGGTGGCGGTGAGGCCCATGGGGGTGGCACCGGGATATCGGGCATTGACGCATTGGATGCCGATCGGTGTGGTGGCGGTGGTGTGCGCGGCGCTGGGGCATCCGGAAATGGGGATTGGGATTGTCCTGGGGACGAGCGTGGCGATGCTGTCCGGTGTGGCGGGGTTTGTGGGTTTGGCGGGGGCGATGGGAACCATTCCGCCTCGAGCGGGGCGATTGTGGGCGATGCTGCCGGTGGCAACGCTGCTGGCGTTTGCGGTGGGGTTTCGAGGGCAGGTGGGGGCGTTTGAAGCGATCATTCTGGCGGCGGAGGGGATGCTGGTGCTGAGGGTGTGGGTGGATGAGCGGGAGTATGGAAGGTGGGTGGGGGGAGAGGAAAGCGTTGGGGGGAGTGGGGAGAGCTTGGCGGCCGGCGCGAAACGGGAAGTTGTGGAAGAGGAGAGGGCGTTTTGGGGATGGCGAGCAAGTCAGTATGGGGTGGCTTTGGCGCTGGCGGGGGTGGCGGCGTGGGCGGCGACGCGCGGGGCGGAGCAACTGAGCCAGCATGATCTGCGGTATTCGACGAACACACTGGCGGCGACGCTGTTGAGCGTGGCGCTGGCGTTGCCCATGGTGGGGACGGGGGTTGGGCTGGCTGGCGAGGGGCGTACCTGGGTGTCGTTGACGGCGCAAGTCGGCGTGGTCTTCCTGAATCTATTTGCGTTGTTGCCGATCGTCATTCTGATTCCCGCGGCGAGCCATTGGGTGGCGGCGAAGGGGCTGACGGTGGCGGCGACACAGCCGGTGTGGGAGATGACCCTCTTTCCGCGGCTGAACTGGCGGCTGGATGCGCTGGCGGGGGTGATTCTGTCGCTGATGTTCGTGCCGATGTCGTCGGGACGGCTGAAACTGGATCGACGGCTGGCGGGGGGGCTGGTGGTGGGATATTGCGTGTACCTGGTGGTGATGCTGGTGGGGGATATGAGGGGGGGAGGGAATCCGTGATGCGTGATGCGTGATGCGTGATGCGTGATGCGTGATGCGTATTGCGTATTGCGTAAGGTACAAGCGGGTGGCTCGCTGGTTATCGGGGGGCGGGATGATATGATCTGCCGGCATGTCTCAACGTGTTCCTGATTTGACGAAGATTCGGGTGGAGCGCAAGGCATTTGAGGGGGAAGTGCGCGATGTCATGGAAGGGGCGGGACGGTGGGAAGTGAAGGTTCACGAGCATGGGTTGGTGGCGCTTGTGGACGTGATGCCCCGCCTGGTGCCGGCGGGAAAGACGGCGGATTTTGCGATCGTGCAGGCGGCGCGGGTGTCGTACGGGCAGGGGACCAAGCAGGTGAGCGAGGATCGGGGGCTGATCCGGTATCTGGCCCGGCACAGCCACACGACGCCGTTTGAGATGGTGGAATTCAAGTTTCATCACGTGATGCCGATTTTCGTGGCGCGGCAATGGATTCGGCATCGGACGGCGAATGTGAACGAGTATTCGGCGCGGTACAGCGTCGTGCCGGATCGCTTTTACCATCCGTCGGTGGAGAACGTGCGGAAACAGAGTACGGTGAACCGGCAGGGGGGCGAGGGACCGATCGAGGAGGCGACGGCCAAGGAATTCCTGGCGTACCTGGATCGGGTGGAGGCGGAATACGCGGAGTACCAGAAGTTGATGGAGAAGGGGGTCTCGCGGGAGTTGGCTCGCATCGGGCTGCCGGTGAGCATTTACACCGAGTGGTATTGGAAGTGCGATCTGCACAACATTTTTCACTTCCTGGCGCTGCGGATGGACGAGCATGCGCAGCAGGAAATCCGGGATTATGCGAATGCGATGTTTGCGCTGATTCAGCCGATCGTGCCTATCGCGGCGGAGGCATTCCTGGATTATGATTTTGGGGCGATTCGCCTGACTCGGCTGGAGATCGAGGCGATGCGCACGGGCAAACCTCTGGGGAGCGACAACAAGCGGGAAAACGCGGAGTGGGAAGAGAAGAAGAAGAGGTTGGGATTCTGAAAGGCACGAAGGCACGAAGTGGGGGAGGAGGGGCGGGGTGGTGGCTTTTGGTCAAGATGGGCGGGGCGCGGGTCGAAGATAATGGCGGAGATATCCTATGCCTGTAGAACTGGAAATTGATGGAAAGGACACCTGGCGGGTATTCCGTATCATGTCGGAATTCGTCGAGGGGTTTGAGGCGATGGCGTCGGTGGGGAAGGCGGTTTCGATGTTCGGCTCGGCACGAACCAAGCCGGATGATCCGTTCTACAAAGCGGCGGAGGAAACGGCGAGGCTGCTGGCCAAGTCGGGTTTTGCGGTGATTACCGGCGGCGGGCCGGGGATCATGGAAGCGGCCAATAAAGGGGCGTACGAGGCGGGTGGAGAGTCGATTGGTTTGAACATCAGCCTGCCGCAGGAGCAGGTG
>JBLNDH010000388.1:0-29534 GCA_050261455.1 Bacillota bacterium | reverse complement strand
GGGCTGGGCTGGTACAAGACAGCGGCGGTGGTTCTCTGATCTGGTCTTAAGCCGGGTTCAATGCATGCGGATACCCAACCCTCTGGCGACGCGATTTGGACGGCTGGCGGCGTTCTTTCTGCTGTACGTGACGGAAGGGATTCCGCTGGGATTCACCGCAACCGCGATTGTCACACGCATGCGCCGAGAGGGTGTTGGGGCGAAGGACATTGGTTTCTTTTTCGGAGCGATGTACCTGCCGTGGGCTTGGAAATGGCTTGTCGGGCCGGTGGTTGATGTGGTGTATTCGCGGCGGCTGGGGCGAAGACGCGGGTGGATCCTGGCGATGCACCTGCTGATGAGCATCGGGCTCATGGCGATGATGCCCATCGATTTCAAAGGACACATTCAGCTTTTCACCGCGGCGGTCATGCTGGTCAATCTGTTCAGCGCGACGCAGGATGTGGCGATTGACGCCCTGGCGTGCGGGGTGCTGAGCCAATCGGAGCGGGGATTGGCCAATGGGATGATGTTCGCCGGCGCCTATGTCGGACAGGCGGTCGGAGGCGCGGGGGTGTTGCTGCTGACCGATCATTTGCCGTTCAATACAACGTTTTTCCTGGTGGCGGCGGCGATCCTTTCGGTGACGATCTTCATTGTGCTGCCGATGCGAGAATCTGCGGCTCTTGAACAAGCTGCGGAAGGACCATCCGGCTATCGCGACATTTCGCGGGTGATTGGGCGATACCTGGTTGATGCGATGAGAGCGTTTTTCGGCACGCGGGCGGCACTGGCGGGGTTGGCCTTTGCATTGCTGCCGGCGGGCGCGTATGCGCTCTCCTTGGCACTGGCGTCGATCCTGGCGGTGGAATTGGGCATGAGCGACAAAGCGATCGGGTATGTGACGTTGGTTACCTCGATCACCTCGGCGCTGGGGTGCGTGGCTGGAGGGTATTTGTCGGATCGATTCGGCCGGCGGCGGATGCTGGCGGTTTACATTCTGACGACGGCGATTCCGACGATCTATCTGGCAGTGGCGATGCACGAGCAAGGGTGGATCATGCCGCGATCGGCCGGGGCAATCAAGTCGGCAGCGCCGTCCGGTCTGATCGTCGCGTTCTGGATCGCCAGCGTTGTGTACGCGATTTCCCAGGGGCTGATGTATGGCACGCGAACGGCGGCGTTCATGGACATCTGCACGCCGCAGGTAGCGGCGACGCAGTTCACGGCCTATATGGCACTGCTGAATGTGGTGATCAGCTACAGTTCGAGTTGGCAGGGGTGGACCATCGAACACTGGGGGTATCCGATTACGCTGGTGCTGGATGGAGTATTGGGGCTGGCATGCATTGCTGTGCTTCCATTCATGAAGCCGAGGGCGATGGCGGATTCAGGCGCGAGGGCGTTTCCCGTGGTGCCGACGTCAGAGGCCCAGGGCGCGATAACGAGTCGGTGAATACGGCTTCGCTATTCGGCCGTTGTTTTGGAGCGTGGGGAATGCTTAGAATCTGGAACGATGGTCGGCAACAATGATGAAACTCCAAAACCGGCTCGGCGGTGGATCGACTGGTTGGGTATGGCTGTTGTCATCTCATGCTGGTCCTATGTGGCCATGGGCGTGGCGTTCTGGTTGCTGATGTGGGTGGCGGCAGATCGGTGGTGGGTTGCCACGGCGCTGATGTTTGGCCCGCGATGGGTGTTGCTGGTGCCGTTGGCGGTGTTGATCCCGGCGGTTCTGGCGATTCGTTGGCAATCGATGTGGGTGTTGGGACTTGGCATGGTGATCGTGCTTGGCCCGGTGATGGGGTTTCGCGTGCCCTGGCGGCGGGTTCTTCTGAACGATGGCGGCGGGCTGCGTGTTCGCATGCTCACGTGCAACATCCATCGGCATTGGTTGAAGGGGCCTGAATTGGGTCGCTTGATTGACGGGTCGAAGGTAGATGTGGTGGCGTTACAGGAATGGTCGAGTCGGCATGAAGGGACGGCCTTTGCGGAAGGGAAATGGTACACGCTGCGGGATGCAGAACTGTTTCTGGCGAGCCGATATCCAATTCGCAAGGTGAAGGAGTTGATTGTTGAAGAGAAGGAAGCGGGGATCGCAGTCTGTTATGAGGTGCAGACGCCCAGGGGGCCGGTGTACGTGGTGAACCTGCATCTGGTGTCGCCGCACCCGGCGTTGGAGTCGCTTGTTGAGCGGGATCAGTCGGCGATTGCGCAGGTCCGGGCGAACATGGCCAAACGACGGGAGGAATCGCGGATCATCAGCGCGTTTGCGGCAGAGGTGAAAGGACCGATTCTGCTGGCGGGCGATTTCAATATGCCCACGGACAGCACCACCTTTCAACGATACTGGTCGGGGTTCACCGATGCTTTCTGCGAGGCGGGCACGGGGTTTGGGTTTACTTATTACAGCCGACTGATGCGGACTCGCATCGATCACATACTGGGGGGCAGCGGGT
Source organism: Bacillota bacterium (assembly GCA_050261455.1). Lineage (GTDB taxonomy): Bacteria > Planctomycetota > Phycisphaerae > Tepidisphaerales > Tepidisphaeraceae > JAPLNB01. Next base: position 27,096 of record JBLNDH010000388.1, on the reverse strand, counting down.
GGCAATGTCGGCGAAGTTGGGTGGGGCCGGCAGTGGGATCGCCGCATCGGCCAGTGATTGCGGAGATGGAGTGGGTTGGCCAAGCGACGGGTGTTTCGCGGGGCTCTGAGCAGTAAGGCTGTCATGTCGGCCGGGGCAACGGATGGCGTTGAACCCTCACCCCAGGTCTCTCCCGGAGAGCATTTGGCGCATGAAGGTGTAAGTGCCGTTGTTGTGCCCCATTGGGGCGTGAGCGGACGATGCGCGTGCATGATGCTCTGGAGTATCGTGCGAGGGAGTATGCCTGCAGCAACACGCTGATGGCGTTGAGGTAAAGGGTAGGGGAGATCGGGCAACTCGAGGAGAAGGCCACATGACAACGGGACGACATGTTGGGCAAGTGCTGGTGATGGTGGTGGCGACACTGGTTTGGGCTATGAGCAGTTGGGGATCGCTCAAGGAGATGGGGCCGCGGCGTGTGATCAGCCTTGATGGCACCTGGCAGGTCGAACAGGGAGGCACGGAGAGGGTGCCGGAGGCGTTTTCCCACACGGTTGTTGTGCCGGGGCTGGTGGATATGGCCAGGCCAGCGTTCATGGAAGTGGGGAAGAAGAGCCCGCAGCGGGAGACGTTCTGGTATCGCCGCACATTCGCCGTTGAGGGCCCGATCCCGGAGGTGGCGGTCCTGAAGATTCACAAGGCGCGGTATGGGACGAAGGTGTTGCTGAATGGGCAGGTGGTGGGGGAGCATTTGCCGTGCTTTACGCCGGCCTATTTGGATATCAAGGCGTTTCTCAAGGGCGGGGGCCAGGAGAATGAGCTGATCGTGCGTGTTGGGGCCGATCGCGAGAGTGTGCCGGCGGGGCAGCCGAGTGGGTGGGATTTTGAGAAGTATCTGTTCATTCCGGGCATTTATGATTCGGTTGATCTGATCCTGAGCGGGGCGCCGTATATCGTCAATGTGCAGGCTGCGCCGGACATTGTGGCCCAGAACGTGCGGGTGGTGGCGGAAGTTCAGGCGGGTGAGCAGGGGGCCTTGGCGGCGTTGAGTGTTGAGGTGGTGGAGGCACTATCGGGAAAGCGTGTGGCGTCGGCGAAGAGTGACCCGTGCTCGATTGCCGGTCGGGAGACGCGGAAGATCGACCTGACGATTCCGATGCGGGAATGCCGGTTGTGGTTGCCGGAAGATCCATTTCTGTACGAGTTGAGGCTGAGCACGGGGGCCGATGCGGCGAAGGTGCGCTTCGGCATGCGGTCGTTCACATTTGATCTGAAGACCCGGCGGGCGGTTCTCAACGGCAAGCCATACTCCATGCGCGGGACGAATGTCACGATCTACCGCTTTTTTGAGGATGCGGCCCGGGGCGATCGGCCCTGGCGAGCCGAATGGGTTCGGCGGTTGCATCAGGCGTACAAGACGATGCAGTGGAACGCGATTCGGTATTGCATCGGCTTTCCGCCGGAGATCTGGTACGACATTGCCGATGAAGAGGGATTCCTGATTCAAGATGAATTTCCGATTTGGCTGCTGAACCCGAACCACAAGCCGGCGTCGCCGGAGCAGCCCGTCGCTGCCAAGATCATTCCGGAATACATCGAGTGGATGCGAGAGCGGTGGAATCATCCGTGTGTCGTAATTTGGGATGGTCAGAACGAAAGCGAGACGAATGAGACTGGCAAGGCGATCCAAGCGGTTCGCGGGTTGGATCTGTCGAATCGGCCGTGGGAGAACGGCTGGGCTGAGCCGAACAGCGCCAGTGACTGCATCGAATCGCATCCGTACCTGTTCATTCGCACGTGGTTCAGCGACAACCCGTTCCGGCTGTCGGAGTTGGCGAAGCACAATGGCCAGCCGCACCTGACCGATGCGCAGAAGAAGCTGAACGTGGCGGTCATCATCAATGAGTATGACTGGCTGTGGCTGACGCGGGATGGCAATCCCACGTGTTTGACCGATAAGGTTTATGAGAGCCTCCTGGGGAAGAATTCCACGGTCGAGCAGCGGAGAAAGCTGCATGCGCGGTACGTGGCAGCGCTGACGGAGTTCTGGCGTTGTCATCGCGGCGCCGCGGCGGTGCTGCATTTCTGTGGATTGGGCTATTCGCGGCCTGGCGACAAGCCGCGTCCGGAGGGTGGAGCCACGAGCGACGATTTCACGGATATCGAGAAGCTGACCTATGAGCCCAACTTTGCCGAGTACGTGGGCGAAGCGTTCAATCCGCTGGGATTGATGTTGGATTTCTGGGCGGAAGAGGCGGCGGCTGGCTCGGAGCAGGCGATGAAGGTTTATGTGATCAACGATCGCGCCGAGGATTGGCGGGGATCGATACGGCTGCGTGTCCTGCGTGGGCAACAGCAGGTCTCGCAGCAGGCGTTGGACAGCGCCGTTGCCGGCCTGGGCAGCCAAATCGTGAGTTTCAAGCAGGTGATGCCGACCGAGGGCGGGGATTACACCATTCAAGCGGAGTTGACTGATAAAGCGGGGAAGGTGATCCGGAGCCTGCGCGATATCCGCATCAAAGCAGCAACAACGGCCCAAGTTGGGACAAGATAGCGCGAGTGTTGGGGTGAGTAGCGGTCAGGCGACAGTTGTCGGCGTGGGGATGGGATTTCCCACGGCATCGCCGTGGGCTTTAGGGGCTTTAAATGATTCCAAGCAAAAGCGAAAGTGGTAACACGGAGGGAACCCAGGGATAAATCCCTGGGCTTGTATGCAGTCGAGCACTTTCGGTCTTCGGAGGGTTTATTTGGGGAGTGTAGGGAACGACTGGGCTCTTCGGGTCACCGCGAAGCAATTGCATGGATATTTGTGAGCTTGCTCGCCGCGTTGCGTGGTTTTCGTCAGTTCCGCATACGGCATCGCCGGGTAGTCTGTCATTAACGTGAATCGATTGAGGGTCAGGCAGGCGACTCGGTGGGACGTGATGCGATGGCGATCGATCAAAGCAGGCGATGGTGGAGTTGGTCTGTAGATCTGGCGGGCAGCATCGTCATAGGGGTGCTAGCGATGCTGTTGCAGGGGTGCAAGCGTGATGCGGGGGCTCCGCCGTCGAGGCCGCCTGTTGTATCCGTGAGCCGGCCACTGCAGCAGGTGGTGGCGGACTGGGATGAGTACCCCGGCCGCTTGGCTGCAACCGACACGGTGGATTTGCGGGCGCGGGTGGGGGGCTTCATTGAGCAGGCCAACTTCGATGAGGGGGTGATCGTCAATCAAGGGGATGTTCTGTTTGTTATTGATGTTCGGCCTTACCAGGCGGATTTGGATCGAGCTGAGGCCAGCCTGGCTCAGGCGCAGGCCCAGCAGCGGTATGCCGCGAGCGAGTTTGCTCGGATCGAACCGCTGCAGAAGACGGGGGCGGTGGCGGAGCTGCAATACCTCAACGCGCGTCAGGCCCTTGAAACAGCGAATGCCGCGATTGCATCGGCGCAGGCGGCAGTGGAAACGGCCAGGCTCAACGTCGAGTGGTGTCGGGTGACAGCACCGATCCGGGGTCGGGTCGGGCGGAAGCTGGTTACGCCCGGCAATCTGATCACCGGCGGAACGGCGCAGGGGACGCTCCTGACGACGATTGTCACGTTGGACCCGATCTACTGCTACGCGGATGTGGATGAGCGCACGGTTCTGATTTATCAGCAGCTGGTGCGGGAGCGAGCGCGGCCCAGTGGGCGAAGTAACGTGCTGCCGGCGCAACTGGCTGTGGGGGATCAGCCAGATTTCCGGTACCAGGGCCACATCGATTTCGTCAATAATGTGATCACGCCGGGGACGGGCACGATCTCCATTCGCGGAGTATTTGCCAACCACGACGGGCGGCTGTTGTCGGGGTTTTACGCGCGAATGCGCATTTTGCGGCGGGCGGCGCATGAGGCGTTGCTTGTGCCGGAAGAGGCCGTTGGCAGTACCCTGGCGCAGCGGTATGTGCTGGTGGTGGGTTCGGATGGTGTGGTGCAGTATCGGCAAGTCACGCCGGGCAAAAGCTTCGGGAATTTGCGCGAGGTGGAAGGGATCAGTCCGACGGATCGGATCGTGGTGAACGGGCTGGTGAATGTCCGGCCAGGGGCGCGAGTGCAGGTGCAAGAGGTGCCCATCGCAGAGGTGGCGCAGACGCAACCTGCTCGGGGAGAAGCGGCGCAAGGGAGAGCGACGACCGGACCGACTCGCCCGGAGGGGCTGGGGCAAAGACCGTCGCGGTCGAGTGGTGGGGCGGCATTGGAGGGCGCAGGGACGCCTGGGGTGAGTGGGACCCGCGCGGGCGCCACGGGTGGCGGGGCTGCGGGCATGGGTAGCGCGGGTGGCGGCGGTGGGGGGGGCCGGCCATGAAGTTTGCCCACTTCTTCATTGACCACCCGGTATTTGCCAGTGTGCTCTCGATCGTTTTGGTGATTGTGGGGACTCTGGCGGCGATCAGTCTGCCGGTGTCGCAGTATCCGGAGATTGCCCCGCCCACGGTGGTGGTGACGGCCACGTATCCCGGGGCGAATGCACGGACAGTTGCGGAGACGGTGGCCACGCCCATCGAGGAGCAGGTCAATGGGGTCGAGGGGATGCTGTACATGTCGAGCCAGTCGGGCAACGACGGGACCATGCGGCTGACGGTGACATTTGCTTTGGGTACGGATCTGGACAATGCGCAGGTGCAGGTTCAGAACCGGGTGGCGTTGGCGGAGCCGGTGTTGCCGGCGGAAGTGCGGCAGACGGGGGTGACGGTCCGGCGCGCATCACCGGACATCACTTTGGTAGTGCAGCTTTATTCGCCGGATAATAGCCGGGATACGCTGTTCCTCAGCAACTATGCTACGCTGCGGGTGCGGGATCAGTTGGCGCGGCTTCCCGGGGTGGGGGACATCACGCAATTCGGGGCAAGAGAGTACTCGATTCGTGTGTGGTTGAACCCGAATGAACTGGCCACGCGGGGACTGACCACGGGGGATGTGGTGAAAGCGATCCAGGAGCAGAACGTGGCGGTGGCTGCGGGGGTTGTGGGTGCGCCCCCGTTGCCTGCAGGGGAGAGGGGCGCCAATGCGCCGCCGTTTCAGCTTTCGGTGAATGCGCAAGGCCGGCTGAGCGATCCCGCGGAGTTTGAACAGATCGTGATTCGGACCGGAGCGCAAGGGCAGCTGGTGCGTGTTCGCGATATCGGCCGAGTCGAACTGGGCGCGGCCGACTACAGCACGAGTACCTACCTCAATGGCAAACCCGCAGTGGGGCTGGGGGTATTCCAATTGCCGGGCACCAACGCGATTGCGACCGCCAATGCGGTTCGCGATACGATGCAAAAGCTGAAGGCGGATTTTCCGCCGGGCGTGGACTATGCCACGCCGTATGACACGACGCAGTTTACGCGGGAAGGCCTTCTGGACGTGGTGTGGACGCTGCTGGAGGCGATTGGGCTGGTGGTGCTGGTGGTGCTGGTGTTTCTGCAGGGCTGGCGTGCGTCGATCATCCCGCTGCTGGCTGTGCCGGTATCGGTGATCGGAACCTGCGCGATACTGTGGGCGGCGGGGTTCTCGATTAACACGCTGTCGCTGTTTGGAATGGTCCTGGCGATTGGCATTGTCGTGGATGATGCGATCGTTGTGGTCGAGAATGTAGAGCGGTGGCTGGAGCAGGGGCTGCCGCCGCGGGAAGCTGCGTACCGGGCCATGAGCGAGGTGACGGGCGCGGTGATCGCAATTGCGCTGGGGCTGTCGGCGGTGTTCGTGCCGGTGGCGTTTGTTGGCGGGATCACGGGGCAATTCTACCGGCAATTCGCTTTGACGATTGCGTTCTCCACACTGCTGTCGGCGTTTAACTCCTTGACGCTCAGCCCGGCGCTGGCTGCGTTGATCCTGCGACCGCGGGAGGGGGTGCGGCAGGATTGGTTGACTCGTCTGATCAGTATCACGTTGGGGTGGTTCTTCAATCTTTTCAATAGCAGCCTGCAGACGGCGACGGCGGGGTATGTGGCGGTGCTGCGGCGGGTGGTGCGGTTTGCGGTGCTGGCGTTGATCGTATACGCCGGGCTGCTGGTCTTGACCTACATCGGGTTTCGTTCGGTTCCGACGGCCTTCATCCCTTCGCAAGATACGGGGTACCTGCTGGTGAACCTGCAGATGCCGGCGGCGGCGGCGTTGCACCGGACCGATGCGGCGATCCGCAGGTTGGCGGCAATCGCTAATGCCACGCCTGGGGTGCAAGCGACGTTCGCAGTGGCTGGGTACTCGTTTGTCAGCGGAACAGGGCAGTCGGACACTGGGGCGATGTTCATCATTCTCTCGCCCTTTGCAGAGCGAGCGGGAAAGTCGAGATTGTCGGGTACGGCGATCGCGGATCGTTTGAGGCGAGAATATGCCCAAGTACGGGAGGGGCAAGCGCTGGTCCTGCCGCCGCCACCGGTCAGGGGGATGGGCAACGCGGGCGGGTTCATTCTGGAGATGCAGGATCGCACCGGCACGGCGTCCGCGCAGGAACTCCAGGCCGCTGCACAACAGCTTTTGGCCGCCGCCCGGCAGCGTTCGGATGTGGTGCAGGGATTGTTCAGCACCTACCGCGCGGACGTGCCGCAACTTCAGGTTGACATAGACCGCCTGAAGATCAAGCAGCAGGGGTTGTTGACTGCCGACGTATTTCAAACGCTGCAGGTCTATCTGGGCAGTCTGTATATCAACGACTTCAACTTCCTAGGCCGCACGTATCGCGTGATTGCTCAGGGCGAAGCGGCCTATCGAGACCGGCCCAGTGGCATACCGCGGCTGCAGACGCGTAATGCCAATGGGGAGATGGTACCGCTGGGTTCGGTGCTGAATGTCCGGTTTACGGCCGGACCGGATCGGGTAAATCGTTACAGTCTGTCGTCGTCGGTGGACATCAATGGCTCGGCCGCGCCCGGCGTGAGTAGTGGGCAGGCGCTGTCGTTGATGGAGCAAGTTGCCAATGAAAAGCTGCCGCCGGGATATGGGTTCGAGTGGACTGGGTTGGCGTACCAGGAACGACAGGCCTCCAACACGGCATTGCTGGTTTTCCCGCTATGTGTTCTGTTTGTGTGGCTGACCCACTCGGCGGAATACGAGAGTTTCGCATTGTCCACCGCGATTATCCTGATTGTGCCCATGTGCTTGCTGTTTGCGATCGGCGGGGTGTGGCTGCGGGGGATGGATAACAACATCTTTACGCAGATCGGGTTCGTCGTGCTGGCGGGGCTATCGGCGAAAAACGCGGTGCTGATTGTCGAGTTTGCCGTGCAGCAGGAGGAACATGGCCTGCGGCCGTTCGATGCGGCGATCGAGGCGGCGCGGTTGCGGTTGCGGCCGATCCTGATGACCAGTTTTGCGTTTATCCTGGGGGTGTTGCCGCTGGTGTGGGCGGAAGGGGCGGGAGCGGAGATGCGCCGGGCGTTGGGAACGGCTGTTTTCTTCGGCATGCTCGGCGTGACATTTTTCGGCATCTTCCTCACGCCTGTGTTCTATGTGACGATTCGTTACCTGACTGGGCGGAAACGGTGAATGCCCAGGAAGGATCCGGCCGTCGTTGTGGGGAATAGTCGAATAGAATTTTTCGGGAGGCTGTCCCTCCCCTCCATCGTGGTGGCCATTTAGCCAATAGGAATGGGCGAGTCCAGGATGAGGATCCGCGGCAGAAGTGTGCGGATCTCTCTTGCATTGGATGCTATTCGTAGTCTTCCACGGGGTCTGCTGAAAGGGCTCCCTCAGCAATGGTTCGGAGTCATTGTCTCTGAATGCGCCTGCGCTCCGCCGGCTCATGAGGAAGGCTTGGCTAAATGTTGAGGCTTGTGGGATTTACCGCAATATTGGCGATCCTCAGACGTTTATCTCGGCAAAGTGGTTTTCAACAGCTTACATTTTGTTGTGTTCTTCGTGGTGGTCTGGGCCGGCAGTTGGTTCCTGCGCAATCGCGTAAACCTGCGAAATGCGTTGCTTCTGGCCGCCAGTTATTACTTCTACGGATCGTGGAACTGGCGATTCCTGAGCCTCCTGTTGTTCTCGACCGGAGTGGATTACGTTTGCGCCCGGATGATTGGGCCCAAAGAGCCGGGTGTTGAACGCGGCGGGCGCGAGCGGCTAATTCTTACGGTGAGCATCGGCGTGAGCCTGGGGCTGCTGGGCTTTTTCAAGTATTACGGTTTCTTTGTCGACAGCGCGGTGGCCACCCTAGCACGGTTCGGCATCACCGCTCACCTCACGACGCTCAAGATCGTTCTTCCCGTCGGGATCAGTTTCTATACGTTCCAGACGATGTCGTACACGATCGACGTGTATCGCGGGCATCTGCTGCCGGAACGGAGTTTGCTGAATTTCGCGCTATACGTGGCCTTCTTTCCTCAGCTCGTTGCCGGCCCCATCGAGCGGGCCAGCTCACTGTTGCCGCAATGCAACAATCCAACGCGCATCACGTGGCCCATGATCTCTAGCGGGACCTATCTGATCTGCAGCGGGCTATTCAAGAAGGTGGTGCTCGCGGATAATGCGGCCAAAGTCGTCGAGACCATGTTTACCGAGGCCAGCCCTGGGGGCTGGGTGGTTGTACTGGGGGTCTATGCGTTCTGGGTCCAGGTGTATGGCGACTTCTCTGGCTACTCCGATATCGCCCGGGGCTCTGCTCGCTGCATGGGCTTCGAGCTCATGAAGAACTTCCAGCAGCCACTCTTTGCCACCAGTCCGGCCGATTTCTGGGCTCGCTGGCACATCAGTCTCAGCACGTGGCTGAGGGATTATCTGTACTTCCCGTTGGGTGGCAGCCGCAAGGGGGTATTGCGAACCTACGTCAATCTCATGCTGGTGATGGTCCTCGGCGGCCTGTGGCATGGCGCGGCGTGGACGTACGTGGTGTGGGGGACGTTCCATGGTGTCATCTTGTGTGTCCATCGTGCGATGAAGCCGTGGATGGACCAATACCTCAATCCGGGGGGCGCGATTATGCGACGGGCGTGGCATGTGGGCCGGGTAATCCTGTTCTTCCAAGTCACAGCCGTTGGCCTGCTGTTGTTCCGCAGTCGAAGCGTCGAGCAAATCGGCGAGATGTTCCGCGGGCTGATGCGGTGGCGCCTTCGGGAGTTGTTTACCAACATGAATAGCTTGGTGATCGTGGCGGCTTGCATGATGATTCTGCTGGGGGTGCAGTTGGCCAAGGAACTCAGCAATGACGACTATGTCCTGCTGCGGCTGCCCCTTCCAGCGAGGGCGATGCTGTACGCGGCAGCGATTCTGGGGTTCGTGGCATTTGGTGAGTTCTATGGCGAGCAGTTCATCTACTTCCAGTTCTAAGTTGCTCTATCCGCCAGCGGGCTTTCCCTGGGCATTGGTTGGAGCCGGGCTGATTCTAGTGGCCGTCGAAGTGCTCTTTCGCCTTGCCGCCCCGACCAAGGTGATCCCCTATAGCAGTAACGCGCTCGAAGAACACCTGGCGGTGGCGAACTACCTCTCGGACGTTCGGCCGGCCGATGTCGGGTTCATCGGCTCGAGCATGACGCGGGAAGGGGTTGCCGCACCGTTGGTCCGCGAGCAGTTGCAAAGCGCCCTGGGCCGGCGGGTCTACGTCGCCAACTATGGTGCCAGCGCCTTGGTCGCGGATGAGGCCAATGCCATCGTCCGCTACATGTTGCAGCATCGGACGGTTTCACGGCTGTTAATATACGAGGTCGGCCTCCACCATTTCAGGCCTTCCATTTCATCCCGCGCCACTAGGGTTGCGATCTTCTGGAGTCTGAGGGACTGGTTTGAGGACTGGGCTCAAAGTGGCAAGCCCGCCACCCGCGTATTGCCTGTAGTCATCCGACACGAAGTCGGCCAGTGGTGGCGAACACTTCGCTATGGGAGACAGCTTGAACATTGGGCCGGCGAATGGCTGGGGCTGGCCAAGGGGTCCAGGGTCCCGATGCGCGGAGACCACTCCGGGAAGTGGAGGTCCAAAGCCAACCTGGCAGCCAACTCCACTCGCAGAGAATCGTTGGTGCGGCGGTGGGTTGGGGGACATCTGCGTGGAGGACGCTATGCCAAGATGGACCCTGAGTTGGTCCAATGCCTGGAGCAGACCCTCCAGATGTGTCGCGACCACCACATCTCCTTGGTGCTGTATGAGGTGCCTCTGTCCGCGTCGGTCCGGGCGAAAGTGCCCCCGAAGGTGTACGAGGAGTTCTATGCGTTGATCGATCAGCTTGCCAGCACCTACGGGGTGCCGTTTTACCGGTTGGCTGATCTTGAGTTGCAGTTCGGCGATGAGCACTTCGCTGACGCGACACACATGAATCGACATGGAGCTACGTTGTTGACCGAGGCACTGACTGAGAAGGTCATCCTGCCACGTTTGGCGAGTGGCAAAGAAGGAATACAAGAGGAACGACCTGGCCGCGATCCACGTGAGCATCCGCAGAATGGACGCGGCTACGACGGGCGGGATCGTGGCGGAGCTCGGGCGGCTGCTGGAGAGTTATGAGGGCGCCTCCCACGTTCAGCGGTAGGTGCTTGGCGGAGCCAAGGGAAGTTCAGGCTCCCGGTTTCAGGTGAATCGAATAGAACAAAGGCATTGGCAGGTCCGTTGATGCCATCGATCGCTTTCATAGCCTGCGCGAGGCTCCCGGCGGCTGCGGTCAACTGATCGTGTGGCGCTACGGCATACGCCCTCTCGAATACCTGCTACAGTAAGCTGCAACCTACTCTGACGTCTTTGGGTAAGAAGACGGTCAAGAATGGTCCTGGGATGGGATGAAACCGGGAGGAATGGACAGCCGGGAAAATGCGACCCCCCACGAAAATGGGGGTGTTTTCAAGCGGAGGAGGAGGGATTCGAACCCACGAGACCCTTGCGGGCCTACCGGTTTTCAAGACCGGCGCATTCAGCCGCTCTGCCACTCCTCCGGGATTCTTCTAATAGATTAGCCTCTATCGAAGAATCGGTCAAATTCATCATTTTTCCGGGCATTTCCGTATAGTCCAGCCCGTCAGGATTTTTTTTGTCCTCCGTCGTATAGACTCCACGGCAACCTGCAGAACATTGCGAAACGCCACCATCTAGGGACAACGGGAGGGACAATGGGTAAGTGCCCGTCATAGCAACAGCCGGAGGAAGGGCCACCACAACGTGCTGTCGTCCGTCATGGTCGTAATCAACTGTGAGGCCCATGGCCCCGTGAGTCTTCCGGGGTGTTCGCTGAAGGCTACCTGCCTGGAAAGGCGAGACGAAGTGTTGCAGGGAGGGGACATGTCTGGAAATGCACCGACTGCCGCAGAGCCCGCCGGTTCAGGTGATCTGCGTCTTCTTCTTTCGTCCGCTCAAATAGCTTTCCATGATGCAACTGGAGAGCTGATCCGAAGTGGTGTAGAAGGCGACACCTTTTGTTAGCTTGGTGAGCTGATCGACAAACCCCACCCAGTCCATGCCCCAGTAATCCTCGATCAGCGCGAACGTGCAGATACGCGCGCCTTCGCGGACGGCCAAGGCTCCTTCTTTCAAGGTTGCCACGGTGCTGCGCGAATCGGGAGGATAGAGCAGATAGACGTAGTCCCCTTCAACGTGGGCGGTGGGCTGGCCATCGGTGATGATGAAGACCTGCTTGTTCTCACTGGCGCGTCGCTGCAGCAGGCGGCGAGCCAATTGGAGCCCCATGTGCAGGTTGGTGAAATGCTGGGGCGCGCGGTCGAGCTTGGCCATCGGCACCTTCATCCGAACCTGGTAATCGTAGATGGTCACCGGCTTGGGCATGGCCAGGGGCAGCTGCTGTTCGCGGATGACGGAGGCTCCGGAGTAGAAGCCGACGAAATCAATCGTGTCCTGCGGAAAGCGGCTTCGCACTAACGCCTGCATCGCCATGGCGACCTTCTTGGCTGCCAGGAATCGCCCGTACCGCATCATCGAGCCAGACTGATCCAACAGGACCACCGTCGAGCAGCTCGTCGTGCCCTCATGCAGGTGCAGTTCGAGATCATGCTCGTCAAACTTGATCCGCCAGTCCGAATGCGGATGCACGTTGGTGTTGGGATCGGCTGGGTGCGGTGGCAGGCCGTGGCGGGATAGTGCGTTGTGAAGCGTTTGATGCAGATCGATTTCGGAGACGGCATCGCCATACTGATAAGGCTTGGTGCCTTCGATACGCTCGCCCCCATGGCCAGGCGTGATTTTCTCGTGCCCCTCGCGCTGGCCCTGTCGCAGATTGGCGAAAACCTCCATCAACGCCCGGCGTTGCATGCGAGAGATGGCCCGGGGCGTCAGGCGGAGCTTGCCGGTCCCGTCGTGGTCGAGCATCCCTTCCTTGATCAGCTGCTCGAGCCATTCAGCCTGTTCACCATTCTTGGGATCGTCCATCATCTGCTCGATGGCTTTCATCGCCTGATCGCCATACTCGGTGATGAACTGCATGAGCTGATCGATGCCGAACAGCTTATCCTGGGTCGGAAACTCCTCGCCGTCGTACTCGCCGTAGAAGTACTTCATGACAAGGAGATTCTAGGCCCTGAGAATGTGCCTAGAGAAGCATATTGTCTTTTGGGTCTGCTCGCCGACCAGGCTACCGATAGATGAGGACTCGGCGGGGGGCTGCCGACCCGGTCAAATGAACGATGTTGTTGCCGAACTCGGTCGTCATATCGACAGTCACACGCTCGACGTAGTCTCCGCTGCCGCTCGCCGGATGGACAACGTCCACATAGAATGCGACGGTGACATCGCGAGCCAGGACTGCGGTGGTGATTACTCCGCTCTTGTCGATCAGGAGAGTGAGGGTTCCTTTTTTCCCCGATGCATCGGGCGTGTAAAGGAATGCGCGATCGATCTTGTCGTCGCCGGCGAAATCGATCCGGTTGGTTGGATTCCCGCTGGGAACATCGATTACGTCCGAACGACGCAGCTGGGTAAGGAGCTGATTCATCGCGACACGCGCGGCCTGCGAGGCGCGAAAGAACTGATCGTTGTCCTCGATGGCCGCCGTCGAGGCGCGAAATGCCGCCGCCACAGCAGTCAACAACATCGCACAGATCGCCAGGCTGATCATGAGTTCGACAAGGCTCAAACCTCTGCTGCGCAAGCTAAACCGCTTCGCCTCGGTACTCCATGATGTTTGCAAACACGTCCAAGCGCTCATGGCTTGACCTCGGAGTAGGTATCGATGCACGGGCCGTAGTATTGCTCAATGTACACACCGGCCGGATAGTCCTGAGTGCCCGTACTGGCGATCAGGATTTCACTGCTGCCATTGACCGACATCTGCGTGTCGCTCAAGTTGATGACGCTGCCGACCACCGTGCCGCCTGCGTTGCCGCTCATCGTGACATTGCCGGCGATGATGCTCCCGGCGACTGTCCCAAAGCTGCCGGTGAAATTCACTTGAAACGTAGGGGCCAGGATGAACGCGCCGGTCAGCTTCCGCAAGTCGGTGGTGGCGCCGGGAGGCATCGCGATGGCGGGGTCCAGGTCCGCGAGATTGTATGCGGTGACGTTGCCTTTGAAGTCCAGAACGTTGGTGGCCAGGGTGCCCGTTGGGTTGTTGGTCTGTGTGACGATGATTCCCTGGATGTCAGCACCGCCGCCAAAGTGAATTTGAGCCGGTGTTTCGACATACAGAACCCCCTTGATCGTGACTTTCCCGTTGAACGTGATGTTGGAGTTGGCGGGAATCTTGCAGTTGGCGATGGTGACGTCGCCGTTGACGTTGCCGCCGCCAGTGTACGTCGTGTTGACGAATGGCTGGAAGATGTCGGCATGCACTTGGGGGAATGGTGGAGCCGTCACACCCTTGTGGATGTGATCCCGATCGATGAGATTCGGATCTTTGGTGTTGCCAATGATGGTGGTGCCCCTCTTGTAAGAGATATTGCCGTAGTTGCTTGAAATGGCAATATCGCCACTGACCTCAGCCCCATCAATCGTGATAACATCGACCACGGCCGTCGGGTTCAGCGGATCGACGTAGGTCGACAACACGCTGCCTCGACGCCAATCCGTGGCACCGCGGATGATGGCGTGGCCACCGGTGTAGATCCTGCCCTTTGATGCAACGCCGAAGTCGAAAATGCGGCTCGTCTTCTGCACCGTGTCGTATTCCATCTGAACGGCCCGCAATATCGACGCGTCGTTGTGACGCCCGACTACCTTCACCAGCATTTTTTGCCCATAGTCCTTGATGATTACGCGGAACCGGGCGCCGGTCTTGTTCGGGTCCAGGTAGATGTAGCTGACGCCATCGCCGGGGATGTAGATCGTGTCGGTGGTTCGCGAGATGGAGGTGACGTTTCCTGTCCCTGCCATGTGCGTCTGCAGCGTCTCGTATACCTTGGTAAATGGATCGATCGTCTGAATCTGGATGGGGTCGGGCATGGTGACCGATGCCAGCTGATAGCGCATGAAGTCCATGCCGGACTCGGCGGCCAGCATCGCCTGGCTTCCGCGCTGATCATTCGTGCTCACCTGCACGGATGTCGTTGTGGTGGCGTAGAACCCCAACGCCAGAACGGAGAAAAGGATCATGTAGAGCATGGCCAGGACTGATGCCACGCCACGTCGATTCCAGGAGTATCTTTGCATCTTTCCGCCTCCTGCTAACAACCAACCCCATCACGGCGTTCCGTCAAATACCATCCAGCTCAACTCGCAGACATGCTGCCCCAGATGGGTGATGGTGCACGTGATGCGGATCGCAGGGCTCTTGCCGTTCCCGACTTTGTCGTTGGGCAGGTAATCGGGATCGACACTCGTTACTTTGATGCTTTGGGTCCAATTGGCAAACTCGGTCAGGCTCTGACGCCGCGCATCGATCGGGGGATTGAAACTTGCCCCATCGAGGTCATCCACGTCATCATAACTCTGAACGGTTGGCTCATCTGATTCAGGCCCCCAATGGGGTGGCACCGACGGATCCCAGCGATTCACCGAGGTTGGGTCCGCGAATGCCAGGCCCAATGTCATTTCGCGGATGTTCTTCGCCAGATTCAACCCGGTGGTCAACTCGGTGCCCGTTGTGTTGCAGACGGTCCCCGCTGCCATGAGTTGCAGAAGCGACGTGATCCCAACTCCCACGATGCAAGTTACTAGGGCGGCTTCCAACAGCGTGAATCCGCGGCGGATCTTGCGGGGAACGATGGAACCGTACATCACCATGATTACTGATATCGAATTACGGGTGCGAAGAATCAAGTAGATTGCCGAATTTGCTCAGGTGCCGAATTTGCTCAGGTGCCGCATTTGCCCAAATTGCGAAAGTGCGCGTTCGGGCATCGAGATTGCCATCTGTAGCGGAAATGACGCTGGTAGGGGGGTACTCGTTCGTTGCTGCACCCCGCGGCCTGTCGCAGGGGTGCAGCAGCGAGTGAGGACCGGCTTAAGGGTCCGAATGCTCGTTGGCCTCAGGCTACGTGAACGGCGATCCTATTTGACTAGCTGGCTGAGCTTGAAGATCGGCAGGATGATACTCATGGCTATGAAGCCGACTACGCTGCCCATCGCCACGATCATCAATGGCTCGATCATCGCCGTGACCGACTTGATCACCGCACGCAACTCGCGGGCGTAATACTCGCTGACTTCATCCAGCACCTCGCCCAGCTTGCCGGATTCCTCGCCGGCGCCAATCATTTGCACGACGGATCGCGGCAGCAGGGGGCTCTTGTTCAGCGGCGCAGAGATCTTCTTGCCCTGCTTGACGGCAACGTACACCGCACGCCACATCCGGCGGTACAGCGTGTTGCCCGAGATTTCCGCTGTGATGCTGATGGTGTCGAGCATCGGCACGCCTGCGTTGATCAACTGGCCCATCGTGTGCAGCGACCGGTTGATATACAGCGCCCGGAACATCTTCTTAAACAGCGGGATCATCAGTTTGACCTTGTCAAACCACAGCCGACCCCAGTCTGTCCGGAGCATCATCACAAAGCCCCAGATGCCCGCTGCGAGGGCAAACAGCAGGACGTACCAGTAATTGACCATGAAATTTGAGGCTGCCAGCAGGAGTTTGGTGGGGGCGGGCAACGCGGCTTCCTTGCCCTGGAAGATCACCATGAACCGCGGCAGCACGAATGTCAGCAGGAAGACCGTCGTGCCGATCGCCATCGTCCCGATGATGCCTGGGTAGATCATGGCGCCGATGACCTGCGAGCGGGTTTCAATCTGCTGCGCCAGGTACGCGGCAATGCGATCGAGCATTTTGCTGAACCCGCCCGATAGTTCCGATGCCTTCACCATGTTGATGTACAGCGGCGAAAACACCTTGGGGTAGCGCAGCAAGGCGTCGGAGAACTGCTTGCCCGCCTCCAGGTCCCGCTTCATCTGCAGGAGCATCTCTTTGAACTTGGGGTTTTGGACCTGATCCGAAATGCCTTCCACTGCCGCGCGGATGCTGATGCCAGCGCGAATCATCACCGACAGCTGGCTCGTGAAATTCTGCACGTCCTTTGCGGACGGCCCGAACGACACGTTCAGGTTGAAGCCCTTCATGCCCTTTCGGGCATTCTCGGCCGGCGAGAGGGACAGAATGTACAAGCCCCGATTCCTCAGGTCCTGCGAGGCCGCAGCTAGAGTCGCTGCGGACAGAACACCATTCGTAATGGTCCCGTTGGCTGCTTTTACCTCGTAGCGATACGTAGGCATAGACATCACATGGCTGAAAAACTCAGAACCGCTTGTTCGACGCCATACTCGCTCCATCGCCGGCGAGTGATCGCCGCAACCCTCTTATGCCACCAGGGCACGTTCCAGCTTCTCGGGGTGAGCCGCCATCGAAATCGCATCTTCGCGGCTGATGTGCCCGTTGACGTACAGCTGCTTAATCGAGCTGTCGAGCGTCTGCATCCCCAAGGCCCGGCTGGTCTCAATAACGTTGGAAATCTCAAAAATCCGGTTCTCGCGAATACAGTTGCGAACGGCCGGTGTGCATAGCATGATCTCCAACCCCGGAATCATGCCCGGCTGATCAACCCGCTTGAACAGAACCTGGGAAATCACGGCCTGCAGGGTGTTGGACAGCATCGAGCGGATCTGGTTCTGCTGATCGCTGGGATAGATATCGATGATACGCTCGATCGTCTGCGGCGCGTTGTTCGTGTGCAGGGTGCTGAACACGAGGTGGCCGGTTTCCGCCGCCGTGATCGCGGCGCTGGTGGTTTCCAGATCACGCATTTCGCCGACCAGGATCACATCCGGGTCCTGACGCAAGGCGTGCCGCAACCCCGATGCGAAACTCGGGCAGTCGCTTCCGATTTCCCGCTGCTCGATGCAGCATCTGTTTGAGACGAAGGCGTATTCGATCGGGTCCTCGACGGTGATAATGTGGCATTGCTCACGCTTGTTGATCGCATCGATCATGCCGGCCAGCGTCGTGCTCTTGCCCGAGCCGGTGGCGCCGGTCACCAGCACCAGCCCGCGCGGCAGGTACGTCAACTTCTGCACGATTTCGGGCAGGAACAGCTCTTCGAGCGGCCGAACCTTGTCGTTGATGGTACGGAATGACAAGGCGATCGAGTTGCGCTGGTAGTGGGCATTGACACGGAAGCGGCCAACGCCGGGAATCTCGTACGAGAAGTCCGAATCTCGCAGCTCTTCGAACGACACCATGCGTTTCTCGTTGATCATCTCCTTGAGGATCCGTTGGATCCCCTCGGACGTCATGATCGGAAAGTCGCTGGCCTTGAGGATCGTGTGAATGCGGAAGAGCGGCGGCAGGCCGACGTTCATGTGCACGTCAGAGGCCTTGTTTTCGAACGCGGTGCGGAGAATGTCGTTCAACAGACTCATGGATGCTCCCTGGGCTCAAACAGCGTTTTCCGTGACTCTTATGATTTCATCGACTGTTGTCAGGCCTTTGATGACCTTGGCGAAGCCGTCCTGTCGCAAAGTGACCAGGCCCCGTTCCCGGCACAGCTTCCGTAGCTGTACCACATCCGGATTCTGGGTGACCATGTCACGCAGCGAATCGTCGAGCAGGAGCAGCTCATAAATGCCGAGACGCCCCGAATAGCCGGTTTTTCGGCATTTGTCGCAACCCTTGCCTTTGAAGGTCTGCTGGTAGTCAAACCCCTGCATCGTCAGGAATTCCTTCATCTCATCCGAGGGGTTATAGGGCTCCTTGCAGTGCGGGCAGACTTTGCGGACCAGACGCTGCGCCAGGATCGCGTTCACCGCGGCGCTGATCAGATACGGCTCCACGCCGATGTTGATTAGACGCGTGACCGACGACGGCGCGTCGTTGGTGTGCAGGGTTGAAAGCACCAGGTGACCAGTCAGCGACGCCTGGACCGCAATACGCGCCGTCTCGGCATCACGAATTTCACCCAGCATGATCACGTCCGGGTCCTGTCGCAACAGGCTGCGCAACGCGGCCGAAAACGTCATCCCGATCTTCTCGTGCACCTGCACCTGGGTTGCCTGCGGCAGGTTATACTCAATCGGGTCCTCCACCGTACTGATGTTCAGCTTGTTGCCGTCCATCACCCGCAGCGAGGAATACAGTGTGGTCGTCTTGCCGGATCCCGTTGGCCCGGTGACGAGGATGATTCCGTGCGGCTGGTCGATCTGATTCTTCCAGATCGTCATCGCGTTCTCGGAGAACCCGAGGTCTTCCAGGGGCACGTTGATTGATCGGTTATCCAGGATACGGATAACGACCTTTTCCCCGCACTGCGACGGCAGCGTGCTCATACGCAGATCGACTTTGCGGCCGTGCATGACGGCGCGAATACGCCCATCCTGAGGCAGCCGCCGTTCCGCAATGTCCAGATTGGCCATGATCTTCAATCGCGAAACAATGGCCGGGTGCATCTGGTAGGGGGGATTCATTGCCTCAAACAGCACGCCGTCGATACGATAGCGAACCTTCAGCCCTTTCTCTTTCGGCTCAATGTGAATGTCGCTGGCGCCCTGCTTGATTGCATCGAAAATCAGATAATTGACGAAGCGGATAACGGGTGATTCTGTACCCAACTTCTCGAGGTCGGCCACCTCATCCGCCGACTCCTTGACGACCTGCAGGTCGTCATCGGCCATGTCCTTGATGATTTCGTCCACCTGCACATCGGTGGTGCCGCTGGTGATTTGTTCCACGACACGCGTGATGTCCGCCGGAGTGACCACGACGACATGCACATCTCGCTTCGCCTTACGCCGGATTTCGTCAAGTAGAAAGATGTTGTTCGGATCTGCCATTCCCAGGACCAGGGCTTGCTCCTCCAGGCGGATGGGCAGAACCTGATGCTTGCGAATGTAGTCCGGCGGCAACAGGGCGAAAGCTTCGGGATCGACAGTCCCTTTCTCGGGGACCTCAAACGGCAGATTGAGCGTCTCCGCCAGCGCCGACAGAATCTGTGCCTCGCTGGCGGCGTTCATCGTCAACAGAATCTGCGCAATGGTCTTGTTCGGCGTCTGGACCTGGACGGCTTTCGCTTGCGCCAGCTGATCCTCGGCGATCTGGCCTCGTTCCAGCAACAGCTGCTCAACCGATTTCCGGCTGCGAGCCGTCGTCGGCGTCCAGATCTGCTCGGGATCGAGCGCGTGCTCTGCGTCCGTGCGCTCCTGCTCCTGCGCCACAGGCGGAACAGTCGTCGTGTGGTCGTGATTCTGCCGTATGCCAAACATCGTGACTCTGCCTGCTGAATCAATCAGCGTTTCATTCTTAGTTCAAACCGATAATCGTTACGTTTCACGACGATTCCCTCGGGGGTTACTTTCTCGATGGTGAAGGAATCCACCTGCTGACCCTCGGTGTACATCTTGTTGTTGATCATGCAGGTGTGGACCTTGCCGCTCACGAGCGTGGACTGGATCTGCAACTGCTGTGCGGCTTTCACGATCGCTTCCTTCTCAGCCTGCTTGCGTTTTAGCTCCGCCTGAGCAGCGGCGTTCGGATCGTCGGCCTTCTCCCGGCTGAAGCGGAAGGGATTGGTCTTCAAATCTTCAAGTCTCACCTGGTTCGTGCTCGGGTAGCTGAGGAACACCTGCACGAGCTTCTCGGTGTTCTTCAGAAGCTCCCGCATCGCGTTGAGGTTCTTCCCGCCGTCCGTCAGAAACTCGTTGATCGTTGCTTTTGCCGTCACCGCTTCCGTATTGGCCGCCGCGGTGGCTGGACCCGCCTTCATTCGCATGAACATCAGCCCGCCGCCACCGAAGATCATCAGTGCGGCAAGCAGCATCACTAGATTGTTATTCGGTCGACGTGTCTCGGCGGCAACTGCAACGTCCCCCTCCTCCGGAATCTCAGGTGGAATCCCCGTGCCGTCCTGCGACACGGCCTCTTCTGCAGGCTCTGACATGGTTGATTGATCGAATTCCTTCATGATTTACCTCAACTGCTCGTCAGCCGTTCTACCGCCCTTCCAGTGCGTTCGGTCTTGCCCTGCCACGTATCCTCCAGCACGGTCTGCCGGGTTCAGTTGATCCGCGCCAGGTGTGAATTGGCATCGCCCGGTTCGAAGAAGATGCTCAACGTCATCTGGGCCTGCATTTCGCCGTCCTTCGACGTGATCTTCTCAAGCTTCATCTGGCTCAGGCGGGTGATGCGGGCCATCGTCTCCAGTTTCAGCAGGAATGCGTAGTATCCCTTGAAATCCCCCGCTAGTGTCATTTGAATCGGCTGCTCGCAGTACCCCGCCGATCGCTCCGTCTTCATCGTCTTGATGGTGCGCATCTGCAGCGCATTGCGGTCGGCCTCCTGCCAGACGGCCTTGATAATCGTGTCGATCTCTTTTTCCTGCGGAAGCTTCGACTCGAAGAAGGTGATCGCCTTTTCCAGGTCGGCCGTCTTCTTCTCTACATCCCCGATGCCCGCGATCGATTGGTGCAGGTCGGCCAATTCCTTCTTGCGAAGCGTGGTCTCCGCTTGCTTCGCGGTACGTTTCTGCGCCGCTGGGGTGAATACGAAGTAGTAGCTGGCGCCGAGCAGGCCCAGCATCAAGAGCACGAATAGGAGTTGTCCAATTCCAAATTTCATAGCTACTCCGGCGTTGAGAATCAGGCCTCTTAATGGTTCAACTCGATTGCGGCCGTGTTGGTCGGCTTGCTGGTGGTCGGAACCTCCACATTCGGATCGAGCGACAGTTCGATCTGAAACTTTCGCAGCTTCTCATCCGCCTGCGCAAACTCCTCACTGATGACCAGGTTTACGTCCCGAAACAGCCGCGAGCCCGAGAGCCTCTTCAGGAACTGCGCCACCTGGACGTCCGTCGTCGTCACGCCCGTCAGCTTGAGATTCACATCGTAAAGCTTTGGTTCGGGAATCGGGGCGGCGGCCAACGCCTTCTGCTCTTCCTTGGCCGCTTTTTGCTGCTCAAACGCTGTCTTCGCCACGGGCTTGGCCGGCTTGGGTCGCTCCTTCGAGTCCATCTGCAGATCCAGCAGCGACACGCCCGAGGCTTCGCAGCAATTGGTGATCTCCGCCAGGATGTTGCTCCGCGGAATTCGCTCCAGAAGTGAAGAGGCCAATTCCGCCTGATGCGCCATGCGCTTCTGCTTTTCCTGCATCTGCCGCAGTTGCACGATGCGCTGCGCCTCGGTCGTATATTGCTGCTGGATGGACGTGTACTCCTGCTCCACGCGTCGGGTGGCACGTTCACTGATCGTGAATGCCGCCCACATGCCTGCCATCACGATGATGAACAGCACGGCGCAGATCGCGTTAGCCCGGCGTTGAGCTTTCTGCTCAAAGTATCCGTCCGGAAGAAAACTCAGTGTGTTGGGCGATGACATATCAAGCTCTCCATCGGCTTGCGTAGTGCTCCTGGATTGACCGGCGTCCTCACGCCGCCTCACCAACCTGCTGTGCCTGGTCATTCGGACCCAGACTCAGTCCAATCGCAACGGCCCAGTTCGGCTGGGGTTGCCGGCGATCGATGCCGCTTTCAGGCCCCACATTGCTGACACGCCCCATCCGTACGAGCGGATCGCCAACTTGGGCTGCCAATCCCATCTCTTTCGCAATGTATTGGCACAGGGTCTTGTGCTTTGCTTCGCCCCCGATGAAGATCAATCGATCCACCGGGCGGTTGGGGAAAGTCGATTCGTAATACCGCCGGCACAAGTCCAACTCCGCTATCAGCTTGTCCAAGGGCTCCTGGCAAGCCTGCTCAGCCAGTACTGTCTGATCGTCTAGGCCCGTCATGGGATTGCTGTCTTTGGCCTGACGTCGCGAAATGGGCATTGCCGGGTGGGGATCCAGTACCGCGACCGTCGATTCGCGTCGTTCTTCCGGCGCGCCTTCGGCTCGCTTGGAGGCGGCGAACGCCGCATCCAATACCGCGAATCCCTCATTCGCCGGGGCCTGCGACTCTGACTGCGGCGCGATCTCCTGTTTCTGTTGAAGCTCATTGGCCGAGGGCTGCTTCGCCCCCATCTGAAGACGCAGCAGTTTTGCCTCATCAAAGCTGATGTTCAGTGCCGTCGACACCGCGTTCGTCAGGTGATCGCCCCCGATCGGTATCGTGCGGGCAAAGAGAATATGGCTGCCTCTCGCGATGATCGCACGGCTGCCCACGCAGCCAATGTCCACGTAGCAGCTGGTTACCTCCGCATCGGACTTGCGCCGGTAAATGTGGCTAAAGCAATCCACAATCGCTCGCGGCTCGACGTTCATCCCTTGGATGTCCAGATGCGCCTTGGTTGCTACCTCCAGGTACTGGTTGACCACGTCGCGCCCCGCCGCCATCACAATGACTTCGTTCCTCTCCTCCTGCTCCTGATATACAGTGCCGGCCACGTGGTGACGGAGTAGTGCGTGGGACGGATCGATGGGAATCTTGCCACGAGCTTCCCATGGCAGGGCCTTCTTCATCGCTTCTTCGTCCATCTTGGGAAGACGCAGGTGCTGAATGAACATGGAAGCGGCCGGCAACGACAGAATAACGTTCCGGCCACGGAATCCCGCCTGCACCAGCATGTCTCGCAACGTGTCGGCCAGGTATTCCAGTCGTGCTGTTGGGTTATGCCGCACGTGCGATGGAATGTCCGCGCTGGCGGCGGCAATCAGTCGCCACTCGTCATCAACCCGCGCGACTTGTGCAACCTTTAGACTGTCGGTCCCAAAGTCCACGCCTATGGGGTTTGCCTTAGGCCCGAGACATTTTTTCAGCAATCCAAACATTTTCTCTCCACGTCGGGCGTTCTTGTTCCGATCGGCGTACACCCTACACGCCAAGTCGGGGCAAACACGCTGGAGCCGGCAACCTGCAAACACTGGGAAAACGGTGCCGGGTCATCCACTCCACTGTGCGTTATCGACGGCATTGTTGAGGGGGTTTAGGTAGACCAGGAGATCTTGCCATCAAGCGTGGCCCATAATACGGCGAGAATGGATGCGATAACTGCTTCGCATCGCAACACAAGAATTGGCCCCCATGCCGCTCATGATCTTGGCGTATAACCCGATGCGGAACAGCCGGCACGTTCGTCATACTCCGACGCTGCTCGACTTATCGGAACACCGCGTCCCCACCAATTCGACAGCCGCTGCCTGTTTATGTGCTATTAATTGATGCGGATCCACGCCGTGCTTTTTCGGGAGAGCATCGCCAACCGCGATCCTTTCAGATGCGTTGGGAGCCCACGGACTCCGCTCCGTGGGCTCTTTTTTCGTTGGATGTCGGCAAGGTGCCAACGCTCACGGCGTGTCCTCTTCGGGGTCCTCCAGGAACTCCGCGGCTATGGCGTCGGCAACATTGATCCCCCGTTCGCTCAGCCGAAACCCCTTCGTATCTCGGTGGATCAGGCCCACCTTCTCAAGCCTCCCCAGCAAGTCACCATAGAGCACCCTGGCGTCGAATCCGGTCTGTTGGGCGAAATCGTCAAACACGATTCCCGTATCCAGCCGTAACTGCAACATCGCAAGCTCTCCCGCTCGCCGCCGAGGCCCCAGATGCTCTACATCAATTGCCGGAAGGCTGCCCGCTTCGATCGCCCGTTCCCAATCACCTAAGTGTGGCCGATTGCGCCATCGCCATCCTTCCACGTGCGATGCCGCCGATGGACCCAGACCCACGTAACTCCCACCGTTCCAGTACAGCAGATTGTGTCGGCATGCCTCTCCCGGCCGAGCATAGTTGCTGATCTCATAGGGTCGATAACCCGCCTCGGTCAGTCGTTGGCGAGTATAGTGCAACATTTGCAGTTCCAGATCTTCTCCCACCGCCTGGATGGCTCCCAGTCGCTTCTTCACCGCAATCGGCGTGTTAGGCTCGTAGGTCAGGTTGTAGCAGGAGATGTGCTCTACATTCAGCGCCAATGCCGCATCCAGCGAGTAGGCCCAGGATTTCAAATCCTGCCCCGGAATCGCATAAATCAGGTCCACATTGAGCCGGGCAAACCCGGCTTCTCGCGCCAGCGCAATACTGCCCGAAACATCGGCCGGCTTGTGATGGCGCTCCAGGATCGCCAGTTCCTCGGGGATGAAACTCTGGGCGCCGAAGCTTAGCCGGTCGATTCTCTCCTCCGCCAACATCGCGCAATACTCGGCGGTCACCGTCGCCGGATTGGCTTCAATCGTCCATTCGTTCAGTTCCGAAAAATCGAATCGTTCCCGCAGCCCGCGAAGCAATTGCCGCATCGATTCCAGCGGCAGCAACGTCGGTGTCCCGCCGCCAAAGAACACGGTTCGTGGGCGAACGAGCGGCCCACGCCGCTTTTGGCCCCAACTGTCCGCCTCTTTCAGGATCAGGTCCACAAACCGCTGCATGCGCTCGACGCTCTGATTCGGAAGACTGTAAAAGTCACAATAGTGGCACTTGTGGAAGCAGAACGGGATGTGCACATACAGCCCGGGAACCTCGTTTTCGGGCAGGCGACGCGGCAATGTCGCTTCATTCGCAATGCCAGTCCCTCCCTTGAAACTGGGGTCCACCGGTGCAGACTCAGGAGGATTTATGACGTTCAATCGCATCTTTCTGTAGAACCGAACTTGCTCGAACGATCGCTTGTGGCTACGTTATTCTATACGAGTCAGTGGGATCTGGCTCCTTAGTGGGGCCGCTGATCTCGAGGGCCGGTGAATCGAGCGAGCGAACCATGCAAGTAGTATTGGTTACATTTAAGAAAGGGGGGGCACGCCGTAGTTTCTCGTTGCCCCAGGAGACAACCGTCATCGGGCGACGCGAGGACTGCGATATCCGCATTCCACTCGGCGAGGTGTCGCGCAAACACTGCCGGCTGATTATGGAAGGGGATGCTCTGCGCGTTGAAGACTTGGGCAGTTCCAACGGCACGTTCCTCAATGGTGCCCGCGTACAAGAGTCGCCTGTTCAGCCAGGCGACCAGCTGCAAATTGGGCCTGTGGTCTTCACCGTTCAGATCAACGGCGTTCCTGCAGACGACGAAATCCAGCCCGCGGCCCCGGCAGCCCCCAGTGATGACACCCGAACTGGCGGTGCCGCGCCCGGTGGAGCGGCTGGTGAATCGGCCATCGAGAATTTCCTCCTCGGCGATGAGGACGATAAATCCAATGCCGCTGACGAGGGCGTCAACCTCGACCTCGAAGAGCTGGAAGAAAAACAGCGCCCAGGCCCGACCAATTCGTAACAGGCTCATCCGGACGAATCGCGTATGGTTTAGCCCGCGTCCCCCTGAGAACGCACTTCTTCTCTATCTCAGCCCCAGAGCCTCGCGTTGTTCGTTTCGCTCGCTGCTCGGGGAGCAGGCCCAGGTTGAAGGCTCATCACAACAGATCCATCCACAACCGGGATCGACTATCCTCTCTCTGTCGTTTGCCCCACGCCGCAACTGACCACCGACAGTCCCGGAAATCACAGATGATCCTTATCCCAACAACACTTCTTGTATTTCCGCCCTGATCCACACGGGCATGGCGAGTTGCGCCCGGCCTCTCCAGCACCTGTTGGCCGGTTTCGATGATCTTGCTGCCTTAGCATCGGCATGATCTCCGCCGCTGGACGATGTTGACGCAGCAATTGCGCCATCGTCTTCATATACGGATCGATGTGATGGAAGAATCGCTTGTACCCCGCGCAGAGATAATTGACTCCCGCTTCGCCATTGGGCGATCTCATGAATCGATGCTTGGGACATTCGCCGTTGCACGCAAACCGCACATCGCATTCGCGGCAGAACCTCGGCAGCGTGTCTCGCTTCTCTTGTCCGAACGCCTGTTGTTGTGGCGAATCCACCAACTCGCGAAGGTTCGCATCCATGATGCTCCCCAGCTTGTAGCGCGGGTACACGTAGTGATCGCAGGCATATAGATCGCCGTTATGTTCTAATGCCACTGCCGAGCCACAGGTCTCGCCGAAGACACACAACGTCGAGGGCATCCCCATCCAGATCCCCAGCTGGACATCAAACAACTGGACGAACACCCGGCCCACATCCTGCCGCACCCATTCATCAAAGATCTCGCACAGGAACTCCCCAAATGCCAATGGCTCCACCGACCAGGGCGCCACCGATCCCGATGAGCTGGTAGGGGGGGGATTGAGCACCTTCAAGAGCGGTGGCTCCGCCAAACCCTCCTCGCCACCCAAACGCTCCACCAAGGGGATGAACTGAATAAACCCCGACCCTTCCGTCTTCAGAAAGCGATACACATCCAATGGCTTCTGCGAATTCGCCCGATTCACCACGCACAGCGTGTTGAAATCCACCCCATGCTTCTTCAGAAGCCCCATGCCGTGCATAACCCGGTCAAAGGTGGGTTGGCCCTTCTTGTCCAGACGGTACCGATCATGCAACTCCCGTGGCCCGTCGATGCTCAAGCCGATCAGAAACTGCTGTTCCCGAAGAAACTCGCACCAGGCGTCATCGAGAAGGGTCCCATTGGTCTGCAGGGCGTTGGTAATGCGCTTCCCGTTCGCGTACTGCCGCTGCAATTCAACCACACGCTTAAAGAACTCCAACCCCATCAGTGTCGGCTCGCCACCTTGCCACGCGAAATTCACCTCCGGCACATCCTGTGCTTCGATGTACTGCCGGACATATCGCTCCAGCACGTCATCCCGCATGCGGAAGTTCGATTGGTCGGGATACAGCCGCTGCTTTTCCAGATAGAAGCAATACTTGCAATCCAAATTGCAGATCGGCCCGATCGGCTTGCTCATCACGTGAAACGCCGCCCGCTCAGCCATAGAGGATGACACCGTCATAGACCGCCGATTATAGCGCAACCCGCCCCCTTGTCGCGATGTCCCCCTTCCTCAACAATCAAACAACCCCCG
>JBLNDH010000387.1:0-28104 GCA_050261455.1 Bacillota bacterium | reverse complement strand
GGCCGTCTTTGTAGAGGAGGCGCCAGGATTTGGGGACGCGGCAGCCGCCGGAGGGGGAGTCGTCGAACCAGTAGACCTCGACGGCGGAGACCTTCGTGGGAGTCTTGAAGTCGTACTGGGCCCACTCGGTCGTGCCCTTGTGGTCCCACCAGGTGAAGCGGGGGATGTTTGGGTCGTTGGAAGTGGCGGGCTCGGCCTGGTCGTTCATGGCCTCGGGGGAATCAAGGTGCCAAGTGTGGGAAGCGGAGGGTTTGCTCTGGGCGGCAATGGTGGGGGCGGGCATGACCTCGGCGGCGGCGGGATCTTCGGCGAGCCAGACAATCATCTGGCCGGGCTCGCGATTATCCCAGGCGTAGTAGGGGACGGCGGTGAACTGCACCGGCTGCGGATTGCGTTGGCCATTGACGCGGGGGGTGGCGGAGCCCTTGATCACCGTGACGCCATTGAGGAGGTCTTGGCGGAATTCGGCGGTGAGCTGGGTGTCCTTGGACAGGACGAGGTTGCGGACCCAGCCGTTGTTATCGACGCCTTCGAGGCAGTAGACGAGCGGGCCCCGCTGGAGGGCGACGCGGCCGACGTCGGCCTTGACGTGGGGGTCGGCGTAGACGCGTTGGACGGGCATTGGCAGCTTCAAGCGGAGGTAATCGCCCGCGTTCCATCCATAGCCGTCCGATCCGTGCGTGAGCACGATGTACCCCTTCTCGATGCGCGGATTCTCGATCTTTTTGCCATTGAGGCTCACCGTGGGGTTCTTGCACCAACCTGGGACTCGCAGGTGCAGGGTGAACTTAGTAGAAAGGCTCGCGGTCTTGAAGTCGAATGAAATGCCCTCATCCCATGGATAATCGGTATGCTGATAGACATCGACGTGGGGGAACTTGCCACAGTCTTTGAGGCAGGCGGTGCTGTTCGCATAAAGGTTGACGTAGAGGTCCTTTTCGGTGGTGGCGTACATGTAGCCGCCGATGTTGGGGAGGAAGCGGGCCATGTTGGTGGGGCAGCAGGCGCAGTCGAACCAGGCCTGGCGGTGATGCTTGCCGCGGCTGGCGAGGGGGTTGACGTAGAAGAACTTCTGGCCGTCGAGGGAGACGCCGGAGATGGCGCCGTTGTACATGGCGCGTTCCATGACGTCGGCGTACTTGGCGTCGCCGGTCATGAGGGCCATGCGGTAGTTCCAGAAGACCATGCCGATGGCGGCGCAGGTTTCGGCGTAGGCGGAGTCGTTGGGCAGGTCGTAGGGGACGGTGAAGCCTTCGTTCTGGGCGGAGGGCCCGATGCCGCCGGTGAGATACATCTTGCGATCGACGACATCGTGCCAGATGCGGTCCATGACGGTGATCAGTTCGCTGTCGCCGGTGAGGGAGGCGACGTCGGCGGCGCCAGTGAAGAAGTACATAGCGCGGACGGCGTGGCCGGCGATTTCGGTGCGCTGACGGAGGGGGATGTCGTCCTGGCAATAGTCGCCGAAGCGGGTTCGGCCGTTGGCGTTGCCGCGTTGGTTGATGAAATACTCGGCGAGCTTGAGGTAACGCTTCTCGTTGGTGGTTCGGTAGAGTTTCACCAGGGCCAATTCGATTTCTTCATGGCCACAGACGTCGTGGCGCTTGTCCGGGCCAAAAACGGAATCGATGTGGTCGGCCAGTTTGATGGCGACGTCGAGGAACTTGCGTTTGCCGGTGGCCTGGTAGTAGGCGACGGCGGCCTCGATGAGATGGCCGGCGCAGTACATTTCGTGCATGTCCTTGGTGTTGGTCCAACGTTTGTCCAACTCCTTCCGGACGGTGTAGAAGGTGTAGAGGTAGCCATCGGGGCGCTGGGCGGCGGCGATTTTGTCGATGATTTCGTCGATCTTCTTTTCCAGTTCGGGGTCGCGGCGTTGGGCGAGGCTATGGGCGATGCCTTCGAGGACTTTGTAGACGTCGGAATCATCAAAGTAGATTCCGCGGAAGGAGCCGGGCATAAGGCCGGCGGCCTTGGAGAAATTGTCGATTCGGCCGGTGGTTTCGCAGAATTTGATGTTGTGGGGAATGACGGCTTCGTGGTTGAGCTTGATGCGTGGGGCCCAGAACGAGTCCTGCAGTTGGACCGCCTTTACGGGGACGGGGGAGAGTTGTTCGCGTTCGGCCGCGATGGCGCTCAGTGAACAGAGCATCGCGGCGGCGATTCCGAGAAGAAAGGTCCTTGTTGGCATTGTGCACCTGTTGGGTTGGAGGTTGCGCGTTGCACCGTAGAGCAGTTTCCGTTGGAGTGTATCCCTGGCTCTGAACCCTCACCCCAACCCTCTCCCGGAGTACCGGGCGAGGGGGAAAGGGCAGAGGAGTACACAGAATCGAGAACTGCTATAGCTTGGCGTATACCTTATGGTGTGGAGGCGGCTTTGCCAATACTTGAGGGAGGCGATCTATGGACCTCATGGCGATGTAACCCAAGGGACGGAGGGAGGAAGAAAGAACGGAGATGACCAAGGACCAAATCCGAATGACCAATGAATGACCAATGACTCAATGACCAAGGGGGGGAGACGGCGGATCAGCGGGGTGCGTCCGCGAAACCGCAAGCGTGTGGGGGGACGGGGCGGCGGAGGGGGATGGTGAAATCGGGGAAAGAGCCGGGGCGGCGCTGCGCTCTGCACCCGGCGTGGAGGGGGAGGTTCGGTTTACTTCTGCGCAAAAAGAATGGTGAGCCAGGGGACTGGCTCACCATGGGTTAATGGATTGCAGCGTATTTGGGGCGGTGTTTATTCGGTCCAGCCTTCCTGGCCGATGAGTTTTACGAATCGGCAGGGGCAGATATCGGTTCGCTCCAGGTCATTGCCATGGCGTTGGATCTGGACGAGCATTTGAGTGTGGATTTTGCCGACGGGGAGGACGGCGATGCCGCCGTCGGTGAGTTGTTCGAGCAGAAGGCGGCTGGGCACCTCCGGGGCTCCGGCGGTGATGAGGATGCGGTCGAAAGGCGCCTTTTCGGGCCAGCCCAGGGTTCCATCGCCATAGCGGAAATGGATATTGCGGATTCCCAGGGACAGCAGGCGTTCGAAGGCTTCATCCAGGAGGGGCTTGACCCGCTCCATGGTGAAGACCTCGCCGGCCAGTTGGGCGAGGATGGCGGCCTGGTATCCGCTGCCCGTTCCCATCTCCAGGATGCGATGTCCGGGTTGGGCATCGAGGCGAGAGGCCATCAGGGCCACCATATAAGGCTGGCTGATGGTTTGTCCATGTCCAATGGGCGCGGCCTTGTCGGCGTGCGCCTGGTCGCGAAGCTCTTGCGGGAAGAAGTAATCGCGCGGAATCTGCCGGATGGCCTCCACCACCCGTAAATCATCCAAACCTCGGTCCACGATCTGCCGCTGGATCATTTGTTCTTGTGATGATTGGTCGCGGAGTTGCTTCATATGGCACCATTGTATTCTGACCGATTCTACGTCATAAGCTCAGCAATGTTCGAAACCTGTTTCTATCTTTTGCTGGCGTGAGGTCGGTTTGCAACGCCCGTGACGGACGCATCGTTCACGGCGTCAGCGCCGGAGGGGTAGCTCAGTGCTGGGTGCTGAGGGGTGAGGGGTGAAATCCGAGTCATCGCTTGACGCTCTGAACCCGGCGTGAGAGGGCGATTTCGGGGAGAGCTAAGGGCTCTGAGCGATTGGCCCCTCATTGACCTGCTTATTGACCCTGCTGTGGCCGATTCCTATTCTCCCGGCATGGCGCAAAATCCGTCCCAAGAGATTCACCTTGCTCGGCCCATTATCACGCTGACGACCGACTTCGGCCTGGCTGATTGGTATGTGGCGACGTTAAAGGCAGTGCTGCTGACTCATTGTGCAGAGGCCAGCCTCATCGATGTCACGCACCATGTACCGGCCGGGGATATCCTGTGTGGGTCGATCTCGCTGGAGCGGGCGATTGCCGGGTTTCCCAAAGATACGGTGCATCTGGCGGTGGTGGATCCCGGCGTTGGTTCTCCGCGTCGAATTCTGGTTTTTCGCATTGATGATCAATGGGTGGTTTGTCCCGATAATGGCCTGATTACCTGGGCATGGCACCGTCATCCGGGCGGGAAGGCTTATGAATTGACCTGGCGGCCGCAACGTATCAGCAGTTCAACTTTTCATGGCCGGGATATCATGGCTCCCGTCGCCGGCATGTTAGCTGCTCGCTCTGCCGCAGTTGAGCAGTTGGCCAAGCTCATCAGCGATCCCATTCTTCTGGAAGTTGCCCCGGTTGCCTCCTCGGCACGGGTGGGCCAGATCATCCATGTGGACCACTTTGGGAATGTGACCACCAATGTCCCGGAAGAAGCGTTGCGGGCGGTTCCCCGTGCAGAAATCCGGGTTGAAGGCGGCCGGGATCTGGGGCCGCTCAAACGCACGTATACCGACGCGGCACCGGGAGAGGCTATGGCCTTGGTGGGCAGTTCGGGCTTGCTTGAGATCGCCGTTCGGGATGGTTCGGCGGTGGAGGATCTGAATCTGCGTATTGGCCAACAGGTCCATATTCACGAGCCCGCCCATTCGACCGCCCAGCTTCGTCGGCTCGATAAGCAGCATATCTGGCACCCGTTTACCCCGATGTCGGTGTGGCTGGAGTCGGATCCGCTGGTGATTGTTGCGGCGGAGGGGATGTACCTGATCGATTCCGATGGCCATCGGTACCTCGATGGGGTGTCGTCGCTCTGGTGCAATATTCATGGGCATCGGGTGCCGGAAATTGACGAAGCCATTCGGCAGCAGCTGAATAAAGTAGCGCACAGCACGATGCTGGGGTTGGCGAATGAGCCCGCGATCCTTCTGGCCGATCGCCTGATGCAGATGGTTCCGCAGAACCTGAAGAAAGTGTTCTATTCGGATGCGGGTGCTACGGCCACGGAGATTGCTTTCAAGCTGGCGGTTCAATACTGGTACAACATTGGCCGGGGGGAGAAGACGGAGTTTGTGGGGTTTACCGAGGCCTATCATGGGGACACCACGGGGGCGATGTCCGTGGGCCGAACCACCGCGTTTCATAAGCCCTATTTTCCGCTGCTATTTAAGGTCCACTACGCGCCGTCGCCGTATGTGTATCGTTATGCCCCTGCGGGTGTGGGCGGATCCGGGGGTGGGGAACCGTTTCTGAGTGCGGAGGCGGTCAAACGGGATGCGCTGAATGCCTTGGAACGCATTCTCCAGGCGCATCATCGCACCATTGCCGCGGTTGTCCTTGAGCCCATCGTTCAGGGGGCGGCGGGGATGATCGTCCAACCGGCGGGGTTCCTGGCGGAGGTGCGGCGGTTGGCTAATCAGTATGGGGTGCTGTTCATTGCTGATGAGGTTGCGACGGGTTTTGGTCGAACGGGTCGCATGTTCGCCTGTGAGCATGAGAACGTTCAGCCGGATCTGATGTGCGTCGCCAAGGGGATTACCGGCGGCTATATGCCGCTGGCGGCGACCTTTGCGACGCAGCAGATCTTCGATGCTTTCCTGGGTGATCCGCTTGAAGGGAAGACTTTCTTCCACGGGCACACTTACACCGGGAATCCGTTGGCGTGTGCCGCGGCACTGGCATCGCTCGATCTGTATGCGAAGAATCATCTCCTGGAGCAGGTGGGCCAGAAGGCGCAGTCGCTATCGAAGATGTTGGAAGGGCTTGGTGATCTGCCGGTGGTGGGGGATATTCGGCAAAAGGGGTATATGGTGGGCATCGAACTGGTGGTGGATAAGGGGACGCGGAAGCCGTTTGACCCTGCCCGGCGTGTGGGGCATGAGGTGTGTGCCAAGCTGCGCCGGCGGGGGGTGATCTTGCGGCCGTTGGGGGATGTGATCGTGATGATGCCGCCGCTGGCGATGGAAGTGGATGATTTGCGGAGGATCGTTACGGCGTTGGCGACGGAACTGCGGGAATTGCGATAGGAGTTGGTCCGCAGTGCTTTGTCCGTTGTTCTTCGCAGCGGTTGGATGGTTTCTTATGCTTTCACGCGTGTCCATACCTGGGCTGTTTATCACTGGTACTGATACCGGCGTTGGCAAGACCGTTATTGCGGGGGCCATTGCTCAATGGTTCCATGCTCATGAGCACGCCAGCGTCGGGGCTTGCAAGATCGCGGCGACGGGGTGTGTTCACCGTCGGGAAGGGCTGGTCAGCGAGGATGCCGAGTTCATCGCGCAATGCGGGGATGTGCGGCATCCGCTCGACCTGATCTGTCCGCAGCGTTACACCGAGCCACTGGCCCCGGCTGTGGCAGCGGAACGGGCCAAGCAGCCGTTGGATTGGGAGGCCATTGATCGCTCGATCAAGCTCATGTCCCATAACAGCGATGTGATGGTTGTAGAGGGGGTTGGCGGCATCATGGTCCCGATGGATCCGAAACATACGGTGTTGGATGTGGCGGAATGGCTGGGGCTGCCGACGGTGGTTGTAGCTCGGCCGGCATTGGGGACGATCAACCATACGCTGTTGACGGTTGCCGCCCTTCGCTCGCGCCAAGTTCCTATTGCGGGGGTGGTTATCAACCGTTATCCCACGGATACGCCTGGCGCGGCTGAGGAAACCAGTCCGCGTGCAATTGAGAAATGGGGCAAGGTTTCCGTGCTGTGCATTGTTCCGGACGACAAGATCGCCACCAAGCCTGTGGTCAATCCCATTCCTCCCGCCGTGGCCATGGCGGTGGCCACCGTCGATTGGGGCAAGTTTGCTCGCGGTTCCTTGCGTCACTCGTGACCCCTGCCTATGCAATAATCACGTGCCTATGCTATAATCAATAAAAGCATGAGCTCGCCAACTTTGACAGCGACGACTTCGTATTCTGACCAGGAAATGGCCATTCTCACGGAGATAGGCCGGATTCTTTCGTCCACCCTGGATTTGCGTGAGGCCTTCACGCAGGCGATGCAAGTCCTTAAGGCTAAGCTGGATATGGTTAGGGGGACGCTGGTGTTGCTTGACGACTCCACCGGTCGCCTGCGTATTCAGGCGGCATTGGGTTTTACGCCCGAAGAGGTGGATCGGGGTGTCTACGCCTTGGGGGAAGGGATCACGGGGAACGTGGTGGCCACGGGCCGAGCTCGTATTATTCCCGATATCCGCAAAGAGCCGGATTTTCTCAACCGCACGTCCGCCCGCGACCTGGACAGACTCGACAGTGCCGTCAGTTACCTGTGTGTTCCCATCAAGATTGAAGGTCGGACGGCGGGTGCTCTTTGCATTGACAAGCCCTACGTCAACGAAGCCCGGCTGGCTACCGACCAGACCTTTCTGACGATCGTGGCGGCCTTTCTTGCTCAAGGCATCCAAATCAACCGCATGGTCCTCCGCCAGAAGGAAGACCTGCTCGAAGAGAACCGCCAGTTGCGAGCGCAGGTGCGCGACCGGTACCGCTTCGAGAACATCATCGGCGACTCTCCGGCGATGCACGAGGTGTTTGCCACCGTGGGGCAGGTGGCCAATTCTCGCGCGACGGTGTTGCTTATGGGCGAAACCGGCACGGGCAAGGAGATGATTGCCAAGGCCATCCACTACAACTCGCCGCGCAAGGACAAGACGTTTATTCGCGTCAATTGCGGCGCCCTTTCCGGCACCCTCCTCGAATCCGAACTTTTCGGCCATGTGAAGGGGTCCTTCACCGGCGCTATCCGGGACAAGATTGGCCGATTCGAGGCGGCCGATGGCGGCACCATTTTCCTCGACGAGATTGGCACGCTTGAGCCCCAACTGCAGGTCAAGCTTCTCCGCGTCCTGCAGGAGCGTGAATTCGAGCGAGTCGGCGATACGCAGACCGTTAAGGTTGATGTTCGCGTCATTGCCGCCACCAACCTGGACCTTCAAGAAGAAGTCGCGCGCGGCAACTTCCGCGAGGACCTGTTCTATCGCCTGAATGTTGTCACCATCTATCTGCCGCCCTTGCGTAACCGGCGGGAGGACATTCCGCACCTGATCGACTTTTTCCTGGACAAGTACAACGTCATCAACGGTCGGCATCTCAAGCGGATTAACCGCGAGATGCTCAGCGTGCTGTTGCGTTATCCTTGGCCTGGAAACGTGCGGGAATTGGAGAACGCCATTGAGCGGGCGGTGGTCCTCAGCACCGGCGAGGATTTCACGGAGGATTTGCTGCCGCTGAGCGTTCGCATGTTTGCCGCTCAACGCCGGCAGAATCATTCCAGCGAGTCGATCGAGACCCTCTGCCGTCGTCTGGCCGATCAGGCGATTGCCGACTACGAGCTCCGCGAAGGGGAGATCTATCAGCTGCTGATCGACCAGGTGGAGCACGCGTTGATTGACCGGGCCTTGGCCAAATGCAGCGGCGTGAAGACCAAAGCCGCCGATTTTCTGGGCATCAACCGCAATACCTTGAATAAGAAGGTCAAAGATCTGGGTATTGAAGCGACTGACTGAGTCCCCCGCGGCAACGATGTGGGATTTACGGACCTTCGCGCCGTCAGCGTCTCAAGTGCTGAGTGCTGAGTCGGGGCGGTGGGGAAGAGAACCCAGGGAACAAGTTCCCGGGGCGTTATTGGGGTATGAGATCCGTCGGTTGGGGAATCGATGACGCGGAACCCTCACCCCGACCCTCTCCCGGAGTACCGGGCGAGGGGGAAGGAGAAGAAGGCACCGAGGGATCGGGGCACAGATGAATTCCAGTAACGGGGAAGGGGCTGGCAGAGGGGGAGAAGCACGGCTGGAGCTGCATGGGCGAGCCGCCCATGCCACGTTCTCAATTTGCCACGGTCGGGCGCGGGCTACGCTTGCTACAGGGAGTCGAGATTTGGGGTAGAGGACGCGTTGACTTCTCGGACTCCTGATCCCTTGGTTGGCAGCCTCACGGTGAAGGTGGTTCCGTTGCCGGGGGGGCTTTCTACGATGATTTCGCCACCATGCTCGCGGATGAGGCTGTAGCTGATGGCCAGGCCCAGTCCTGTCCCTTTGCCCACCGGTTTGGTCGTGAAGAAGGGTTCAAACAGCCGATCCTGATATTCGGGTTTGATTCCAGGCCCGTTGTCGATGATGGAGATGCTGCAGTATTGCTGAGTGGCCTTGGTCCGAAGCAAAAGCCTCGGCTCAGGGACTTCCTCCATGGCATCCAAGGCATTGAGCAGCAAATTGACCAGCACCTGCTGCACCGATTCGCTGATGACTTGCACCGTGGGCATTCCCGCGGCCAACTCCAGCTCGAGCTTCACCCGTTTCATTCGCGGATCGAAGCGCACCATTCCCAAGGCCTTGTCCACCAGTTCATTCAGCCCCAGGATTCGCCATTGCCCATCGCCGGGGTGGGCAAAGCGCGTCATCTGTCGGACGATTTGATTGATTCGGCTCACCTGTTCCCGCAGGGTGGTGACGGCTTGGGGCTTGAGCTTTTCCGGCCGGCGTTCCATCAGTTGGAGAAGCCCATCCATGCTCGCCAGCGGATTGGCGATCTCATGCGCCACACCCGCTGCCATCTGGCCGGCTGCCACCATCTTCTCATGCTGGATCATGGCCTGCTGCTGTTGCTGCAGCTTGCGCGACATCATGCGGATTCGTTGATTCTGTTCCAGCAGACGCCGCCGCTGCTTCCGCAGACTGCGGGTGATTCGATTGCTCAGCCAGACTGTCAGCAACAGCGTGAGCATCCAGCCGATCAGCGCCAAGCGGGTTTCCAGGGCCTGGGGCCAGCGGTCCGCGATGGCCAGTCCTCCGGTGAGCATCAGCATCGCGATGCTTGCCCCGGCATAGGCCATCGGCCTGGGCAGCAGCAGGCTCGCGAAGATCATGTGGAATACGTAGAACCCCGTTAATGGACTGGCCAGTCCCCCTGTCAGGACCGTCAGCAGAGTCAGACAGCCCAGATCCAGTAGCAGCTGCAGCCAAGCCAAGCTCAGCAGCATCGTCCCCGCTCGCCGCACCCACGGCACCCTTTGCATCAGCAGCCACAGCAGCGCGTTGTAGCCCAGGATTCCCGCCCCCAGCATCCCCATGAGCCCTGCGTGGCCGGGGTACCAGTGCAGCCAGCGCCATTCCGCCGCCGCGCCGACGAGCACGGTTACGCCTGCGAGCCAGCGCAGCCGGATGAACCACCCCAGCTGCGTAAACAACGGCTTGTGCCATCGCTTTGGTGCCCGCTGCATCGATCGCTCCACTGGTCCTCAGAAGCCGTTTCACAATTGCAGAGAGATCCGGGTTGTCGCTTCGCTGCGAACCCGGCGTGGGGGTGAAACAGCCTTTTATTCTCTTTGCGTCTCGGCTTGCCCTTCTTCCATCGATGCCGACCGTTCCAGGTCCAGCATCTTTACGCCCGACACGTAATCCGTGAGCACAATGCGTCTGACCTGTTTCAATAGTTCGACGGTTCGGGTCATCCGGTTCAAGCTTTCCCGGATCTGCCTGGCGTATTTCTCCAGCCCGGCATTTCCGCCGGCTTGACGTCCGGCCAGCTGCAGCTGCATCTCGATAATTGCCGCCGCGTTGTTCAACTCGTGATTCAACGTCAGCGCCACCTGCCCGAGCATTTCCAGCTTGCGCTGCTCATTGGCCTGAAGCTCGGCTGCCAGGTTATTGTAGGCCCGCGCCAGCTCATCGAATTCATCTTTTTGATCGAGGTCCACGCGGTAATCAAACCGCTCCTTGGCCAGTTCCCGGGTTGCTTCCACCAGTTTTTCGACGGGCCGCAGCACCATTCCCGCCATTCGCAGCAGCGCCACGATCGACACATTGATCAAGATGAGGAACACGATGGTCAGCCCGAGCACCATCCAGCGAAACCGCACCGTCAAAGCCCGCTGCTCGGCTTCGCCATGCCCGCCCAGGTTCTGGGTGAGATTCAGGATATCCCGCCGGAGATTCACGGCGACGCTGCTCGCATCGCGCCGGTGCTGTGCCGCCCACTCCGGGTCCTGCGCGGTTGCCAAAGCGGACACATGCTCTGTAAACACGGGCATTCCCGCGCGGATGAGTTGTACGAGGGGTGAATTTTCCGGCAGATGACTCACAGATGACTCTTGCACCCACGCGGTTTCCTTCCGCATGGATTCCAGCAATTCGATGAGCCGATCCAGGTGCCGCTGCTTGCCGAGTTCCAACTCGTACAGCTGGATTTCGATCATGGAAATGGTGGTGGCCAGGTTGTTGGTTCTGGCGATGTCCGTCCAGGCTTCGCTGTCCAGGTGATGCAGATCACGCAGGACTCCCTGGAGTAAGCCAATGGCGCCCACCGCCGTGGCCAGCATCAGGGTGACCAGCAAACCGAACGTCAAAACCAGCTTGCGTCGCAACATCATGTTCGGCTCGCTTTACTGGCCAACCGGGGTTTGGGCCCGTTTGGGCGGTTCGCCATTGACTCCCACCCATTTCCAGGCCGATCCCAGCGACGCTGCCATTTCGGAAATCGGGTTGAACTCCTCGGGCTGGCAGGGGATGAACCGTCTGGCTCCCAACATTTGCAGCGCCGCTTGTCCTTGTGGGTCCTGGTCCATCGCCTTGAGCAGTTCGGCGAGCCGCGTTCCCAAGCCATTGGCCACATCCGCCCGCATCACCAGGGCATTGTTTGGCACCGGCTTGCTGATTGCCAGCTGGCGGACCCTGGTTTGCGGATTTGCCTGCAAAAACGCGTTCAGGCGCAGATCCTTCACCGCGCCTGCCTCGGCCCGCCCGCTCATGACCGCGGCGATGACCTGATCATGCGTTCCCATCCATATGATTTTCACCGGCATGGCTCCCTCGAGCATTCCGCGTTTGGCCAGTTCCGCGATTGGGAACAGGCTGCCTGCGGTTGTCGCCCGCAGCATCGCCAGGGGCTTGCCCCGCAGATCGTCCAGGCTTTGGATCGATGAGTTTTCCCGGGTGAAGATCACTCCACGGTAGGTGCTGACGCGATCCTCCAGTTCGGGCTTGACGATTACGCGTGCGTCAAACCGATCGATGGCCAACAGGCCGACTAGGGACCCGAGGAATGCCCCTTCAATCTGATGCTCCTGGAAATCCAAGAGCACGGCCTCATAGGTATTCAGCGTGGCCAGTTCCACGGGTTGCCCCAGCCGCTGGCTCAGGTAGTCCTGCAGTCCCCGGTAGGACTGCCGCAACACAAATGGATCGTGCTCCGGCACTAGTCCGAGACGAATGACCGAGCGAGTTGCCGGCTGCGTCGTGCGGGTTGTAACCGGTGTCGGGTTGCCTGCCTTGTTCCAATTCCACGCTACGTAAATGCCGGCCCCTGCCCCAATCGCCAACAGCACAAGAATGATCATAACGGATCTCACGGACTTACATCCTCTTTGGTTTACACCATCATCCCGCACCCGGCCGCATCTTACCGGGCTTGTCCTCGGCTTGTCTCTGCGGCAGCTGTCGCTTCGCAGCCCAATCCCTTAGGATTCTGATACAAATCCCGCGCCATGTCGGCATAAGATCGAAGTGGGCTTCGGGATCCATTGCCATGGCCAAACGCAATAGACTTCATCGCGATCTGAAAACCCTTGCCCTATTTATCCGCATCTACTGCGAAAACAAACATCCCGACCAGCCCAAGGCCGCCGTGCATCTGCACACGCATGACATCCAAGCGATTACCGGTCGGCCTTCGATTGAGCTTTGTCCGGCCTGCGCGAAGCTGCTGATGCATGCATTTGTCAAACGCAGCCGGTGCCCGATGGACCCCAAGCCTGCCTGCAAGCATTGCCCCAGTCATTGTTATCATCCCACGTACCGCGCCCAGATTCGCCAGGTCATGAAGTACTCCGGGCGGCGTCTTCTTCTTTCCGGCCGGCTCGATTACCTTTTTCATCTGCTGTTTTGAGGACTGAGTTGGTGTGAATTCCCATTCCTGAGAACGTTCTTGGCCATGCGTTACCCGATCCCGGTAGGGCATCCTATGCAGATAAAGCCTTCCTGTGATTCTCGCTCGATTCCGCTCTAATTTAGTCTGGCACACGGCTTGATCTTCTTTCCTCGAAGGTGAATCATGAACAGGATGCCAAACGCCCCTGAGACCCAATCCGCTCACACGTCTCCCGCCAATGCCTCTGTGACGCCGTTGCGACTGCTTTTCTGGGAGACTACTGCTGGCTGTAATCTGGCTTGCGTGCATTGTCGCCGGCTTGATGTTGCCCGCTCGGTCTGCCGCGACGACCTGAGCACGGAGCAGGCGTTGGGGCTGATCCGCTCGCTTCCGGAGACCGGGCGACCGATTCTGGTCTTCTCCGGCGGCGAGCCGCTCATGCGGCCAGATATCTTCGACCTGGCTTCCGAAGCCACCCGCTTGGGGTTGCCCATCGCGCTGGCCACCAATGGCACCATCATGGACGAGCAGGTGGCTCAACGGGTAGTTGATGTGGGTTTTCGTCGGGTGTCCATCAGCTTTGATGGCCCCGATGCCGCCACCCACGATCGTTTTCGCGGCATCGACGGCGCGTTTGAGTCCTCCGTGCGTGGCTTTACTCTTCTCCGCCAGCATGGCATGTCCATGCAGATCAACACCACGGTCGCCAAGCACAATTACCAGAAGCTGGACTCGATGTACGAGCTGGCTTTGAAGCTTGGGGCGGATGCGCTGCACATTTTCATGCTGGTTCCGGTGGGCTGTGGCATGTCGCTCAGCCAGGACATCATGCTGACGCCGGATGAGTACGAGAAGGCGCTCAATTGGATCTACGATCGCAGCCTGGAAGGCAAGCTCCACCTGAAAGCCACGTGCGCGCCCCATTACTTCCGCGTGATGCGGCAGCGTGCCAAGCAGGATGGCAAGCCGATGCCCGCCAGCGCCCATCCTCATCGCAGCATGGCTTCGCATGGCACTCAGCACTCAGCACTCAGCACTCAGCACTCCCATGCCGACATGACTGCCATGACCAAGGGGTGCCTGGCGGGACAGGCGGTCTGCTTTGTTTCGCATCAAGGGGACGTTTTTCCTTGCGGCTATCTGCCGGTCAGTTCGGGCAATGTCAAAACTATTCCCTTCCCGAAGATCTGGAACGAAAGCCCCATCTTCCGCGATTTGCGAGATGACTCCAAGCTCGAGGGCAAATGTGGGGTGTGTGAGTTCAAGAAAGTCTGCATGGGTTGCCGGGCCCGTGCTTACGCCATGACGGGTGATTACCTGGCTGAGGAGCCCAACTGCGGCTTCGTGCCTTTGCGAATGCGGTAGGGGCGAGCGTTATGTTAGCGGTTCACTTGACTGGCCTGGCCTCTGCAGTTTTCCGAGGCAATAGTCCCCGGTCACCCGGAATCCTAATCCCTCGTAGCACGCCTTTGCCGCGGCGTTGTCATGGTGCGTGAACAGTGCGCCATGTTCTGCCCCTTGTTTTCGCATTTGCCGGATCAGCGCCGAGCACACCGCTTTCGCGTACCCGCGGCGTCTTGCTTCCGGGTGCGTCACCACGGCCAGGATCTGGAACGCCCGCAATCCCAGTCCATTGGTCGAGGCGGTGGCTGCAATCCGTCCGTCGGCTTCGAGCACCAGCCGATGCGGGTTTAGCCGGACTTTGGCGATTTCCTCTTCCGTCATGGGCGAGACATCGCCCGGTCGGGTGAGGTATCGCAGCAGCCACGCCAACTCCTCGGCCTCGTGGGGGCGAATGAGTCGCACTCTTTTCTCATGGGCTGTCATCGGTAGCTGTTCCACCTGCGAGAGCGAGAGCTCCATGAACAGCTCCCGCGGATCATTCATGGCCTTGAATCCCAGGGCCAGCAGTTCCTCATACGCTGGCCAGGTGGCGTACCCAACGCCGTTGGCCCATTCGATGGGATGGATTCCCGCCACATGCCGAGCCAGCGCCCGGGCGACGTCGGGTTCTGTGGAGAAGGGAATCAGCGATTTGGGCAGCTCGTAGTACCCGGCGATGCCCACCCATTCGTTGCCACGCGACGCCACATACAGATGCGAGCCGGGAAGTCGGCTGCTCAGGTTTCCCACGATAAAGAGGCTGTGCGTTTCCCGCGGCCCCAGGTACTCATACAACGCCCGCCGCTGATCCGCATCCTCGTGATCGATTTTCCAGATGTTGAGCGGTGACGTGGTGGCCATATCCGTCTGACGCGGGCACTACTGTGCCGGTTCCTCTTTATTTGCTTCACCTTCCCCGACATTCTTCGGGATTTCCAGCTCATCGAGCTTGCGGTAGAGGCTGGACACGCCGATTCCCAGATGCCGCGCGGTCTCTGCCTTGTCGTAGTTGTGCCGGCGCAGGCTCGTCAGGATGTGCTGGCGTTCGAACTGGCGCAACGCTTCTTTCAATTCCTCCCCTACATCATCGGTCATTCCGTCGGTGGC
The DNA here is from genome assembly GCA_050261455.1 of Bacillota bacterium. GTDB lineage: Bacteria > Planctomycetota > Phycisphaerae > Tepidisphaerales > Tepidisphaeraceae > JAPLNB01. Next base: position 12,894 of record JBLNDH010000387.1, on the reverse strand, counting down.
GAAGGGCAGGTCTTCCAGGCCGATCTGCCTTCCTTCGGCGAAGATCACCGCCCGCTCAATCACGTTTTCCAGCTCCCGCACATTTCCGCGCCACTCGTGATTGAGCAGGGCCCGCAGGGAGCCGTTGGAGATCCCCGAGACGTGCTTGTTCATCTGCCGCGTGTACTTCTCCAGGAAATGATGCACGAGCAGCGGAATATCCTCTTTGCGATGGCGGAGTGGCGGGAGCTGCAACTTGACCACGTTCAGCCGGAACAGCAGATCTTCCCGGAACTGCCCAGCTCGCACCATCTTTTCCAGATCCTGGTTTGACGCCGCCACGATTCGCACATCGATTGGCCGGGGATGCGTGTCGCCGACGGGAATGACGACTTTCTCTTCCAGCACCCGCAACAGGGAGCTTTGCACGCTGATCGGCAGGGTGGAGATCTCATCAAGGAAGAGCGTTCCCCCGTTGGCGGCTTCGAAGTACCCGATCTTGTCGCGGATCGCGCCGGTGAATGCGCCTCGCCGGTAGCCGAACAATTCCGACTCGATCAGGCTGTCGGGGATCGCCCCGCAGTTCACGGCCACGAAGGGCTTGTTCCGCGTGATGCCGTTGTAGTGGATTGCCCGGGCAAACAACTCCTTGCCGGTTCCCGATTCCCCGATGATCAGCACGTTGCTCTTGACCGTCGAAAGCTTCCGGACCGTGCCGAAGAGCTTGAGGATGCACTGCGAATTGCCGACGAGGTTGTGGAAGGTGCTGTCCTGGGCCAGCTGTTCGGTCAGGACCTGGTGGGTCTGGGCCAGTTCGCTGAATTCCATGGCCCGGCGGATTTTCACCAGCACATCATCGAACTGCACGGGCTTGAGCAGGTAATCGCGGGCGCCCATGCGCATGGCCGCCACGGCGCTCTCCACGGTTCCGTAGGCGGTGATCATGATGACGGGCGTCTGGGGCGCCAGCTTCTGCAGATGCCCCAAGAGCGTCATGCCATCCATCTCCGGCATGCGCACATCCGACATCACCAGATCCACGGGCCGTTGCATGACAATCTCATAGGCGGCTTTGCCGTCGCCGGCCTGCAGCACCTCGTATCCCTCGCCGGCCAACAACTCCGCCAGGGATTCCCGCAGCACCGTTTCATCTTCGACGATGAGGATTGCTTTACTCATCCATTACCCAATTTCGACGATTTATCCCCTCTGTTGCTTTGCCGCTCCGTTCCTACCGCTGCACGCCCACTGCATCGGCTTGATAGCTTGTCCCCGCTATCTTGATGGGTTCGCCCGCGATCTCTTCGTCGGTCAGGTAGCATCCGGGGTCGGAGGCCCAGGGATCGCCGGTGGAGATTTCGGCGCGGGCCCGCAGGGAGCCGCCGCAGACTTCCTTGAATCGGCAGGTTCCGCAACGTCCCTTCAGGAGCGGCAGACGGTCCTTCAGACCGGCCAGGATTGGATTGGAAATGTCCTGCCAGATCTCGGAGAACTTGCGCTCTTTGACATTTCCGAACGATCGAAACATCGAGAACTGATCGGCGTGGATGTTTCCGTAGAAGTCGATATTGGCGATGCCCACGCCGCTGGAGTATCGGCCGCCGCCGTTCCACGCCAGCATGTCCAGTACCTGCTGCGCCCGCGGGTGGCCTTCCCGCAGCATGCGCAGGAACAAATGGGGGCCGTCGCAATGATTATCGACCGTCAGGATCTCTACGCGCTTGCCGCGATCGAGCAGATCCTTGGTCCGATCGATGATGGTATCGATGGCGGTGCGCGACTGGGTGGGCGTCAAGGCGGCGAGGTCTTTTCCGCGACCGGCGGGGCAGAGGTGATAGAAGCAGGCCCGATCGATGCCCTCGGCCTCGATGAAGTCGAAGATCTTGTCCAGATTCTCGACGGTATGGGGTGTCAACGTCAGGCGCAAGCCGACCTTTTGTCCCGCTTCCACGCAGTGGCGGAAGCCTTGCATGGTCTTTTTGAAGGCCCCTGGCACACCGCGGAACTTGTCGTGGATCTCGGGAATGGCGCTGTCGAGGCTGATGCCGATGTAGGCGAACTGCAACTGCACAAAGCGATCGGCGATCGCCCGGTCGATCAGGGTGCCGTTGGTCGAAAGCACGACATGGAGGCCTCGGCTGCGGGCGTGCTCGGCCAGATCGAAGAGGTCCTTGCGGACGAGGGGCTCGCCGCCGGAGAAGAGCACGGCGGGGACACCGAACTCGGCCAGGTCATCCAAGACGGCTTCACACTGCTGGCCGGACAGCTCATCGGGATACTTGATGGCTTCGGAATTGGTATAGCAGTGAATGCACTTCAGGTTACAGGTGCGTGTGAGGTTCCACACCACGATAGGGCGACGCTCCTTGGCGCTTTTGGCGACGGCCATGCGTTGATAGGGGGGTGGGGCGATCTGTGTGATCTTTCTCCCATACCGGTGGGGGGTACTGGGAGTCTCCAGGCCGCCATATAGCACACTGATATCAATCATTCCTTACCTCACAAATCGCCCCATTCTGGATCGATTAGTCCATTTATATGCAGGGGTTGCTTGGTTTTCCAGCTCAGCCGGGGCAGCTGTTGAGGGGGGAAGATCCGGGTCATCGCTTGACGCTCTGGACCCGGTGTGGAAGAGGGTGGGAGAAGTGGATCGCGACGGGGGAGAGTTGGATGGGGTGCTGGTGGCATGTTGAGGTTGTTGGGCTGGTTTGTTGCTGTTGGGTGATTGTGCTTGGCATAGGTTGATAGAGGCCGTACACTCATTATTGCTATGCCTAACAGGCCTTCTCTTAAAGATGTGCTCGAACTGAGCGTCGCGGAGCGCATTCTGCTGGTTGAGGAGATTTGGGATAGTCTTGCCGCCTCTCCGGATTCAGTGCCCGTGACCGAAGCTCAGAAACGCGAATTGGACGAACGTCTACAGGCACACCAGGCTGATCCGGCATCCGGTTCATCGTGGGCAGAAGTCAAGGGTCGTATCGCGCGTGGGGCATGATTCGAGAGCTTGTCATCCGTCCGGAAGCCGAGGCCGAGTTGGCTGAGGCGTATCGATGGTATGAGGACCGACGCGAGGGGCTCGGGAAGGACCTGCTTCTATCGGTCGAGGCCAGCCTGACAGCCATTCAGCGCAGTCCGTATTCCTATCCGCTCGTGTACAAAGACGTTCGCAGGTCGCTGATCAAGCGGTTTCCCTACGGGATCTACTATCTGGTGGAGGAGACGCGGATTGTCGTGATCGCTGTTTTCCATGCAAAGCGTGATCCCAGGCGATGGCAGGATCGCAAGCTTTGAACTGAATTCTACACTAGTTGTTGCGTCTCCCATGCCTCAATATCCCCCAGGAAATAGCGCAGCCGCAACTTCTTGAATTCCTTTGACGAGAACAACGCGGCATATTCCGTTACTCCTGTCGCTTGGGAGATGGCGCGGAGGACGGTGTGGCAATCGGGTTCGGATTTGGCATGGACCATGGTGAAGATGGAATAGGGCCAGTCTTCGTAGGTGGGGCGGAGGTAGCAGTGGCTGACGGCGGCGAAGGAGGCGGCGAGCTGGCCGAAGGCGTCTTGCTGGGCGGGGGGGACGGCCCAGATGCCCATGCCGTTGGCGCTGAAGCCGGCCTGGCGATGGTGGAGGACGGCGCTGAAACGGCGCATGCGGTGTTGGGCGAGGTAGGTGCGGGCGGCGGAGAGGAGTTCTTGGGGGGAAACGTGGGCCTCTTCGGCCCAGGCATCGAAGGGGGTGGGGGTGAGGGGCAGGTCCTGCTGAAGGACGCGGATCATACGCTTATCGGCGTCGGTGAGGGGAGTGGAGGGGGCTTGGGCACGGTCTTCTTCGGAGAAGCCTCGGAGGGTTGACTGGGTGGTGACTTCGGTGTCGGCGGAGAGATCGAACGAGACGCCGATCTTGTAAAGCTTGAGGGTGGGGAACATGCGGGTGGCTTGAGCGTGACTTTGGCGGTGGAGGATGTCGAGGGTTGGTTGAAGGCCGAGACGGGAGTCGGGGGGGACGGCCAGGGTGTACCAGAGGTTGTAGGCGTGGTTGCGGAGGTAGTTGTGGGTGACGCCGGGGTGGGCGTTGATGATGCGAACGGCTTCATCGAGGTGGTGGGGTTCGATCTTGGCGGCGACGAGGGTGCTTTGATAGCCAAGGGATTTGGTGTCGAAGATGGCGCTGATCTGGCGGATGATGGCATGTGGCGAGGTCTTCAACGCCGTTATGCGCGTAAGCACCTCCTCTTCCGCGATTCCCAGCCTGCGGGCGACCTCCGCGAACGGCCGATCGACCAGAGGCACCTCTTCCTGAAGCACATTGAGCAGGCGGGCATCCAACTCGTCTAGTGTTCGGGACATACCCTGAATTACATGCCGGGCGAGGGGAAATGTACAGTGGCAGTGAAGAATGGTACTGAACAGTGGCACTGAAGTGCCACTGCCGCGACGGAGCCCGGACCTGTCGGGGCTGGGGGTGGCTTTCCATTGGTTGGGTTCGGCGGTACATTCGGCCCGTGGATTTGTGAATCCAACTGGAGCCATTATGAGAAACTTCGCGTGGCGTGGGGTGTTTGGGTTGGTTCTGGCTTTTCAATTGCTCAATGCCGGGTGCGCGAGTCACCGGCAGCCGACGGTCACCTTCAACGAATCCGAATTTCGCGACAAGGTCTACGCCTGCTGGCTGGGCAAGAATATTGGCGGAACCCTGGGGATGCCCTTTGAAGGCCAGCAGAAGGCCCAGAACATTTCCTTCTACACCAACCTCAAGCCTGGAGAGCCGGCTCCCAACGACGATCTGGACCTGCAGATCCTCTGGCTCAAAGCCATGGAGGAGAACAACGCTCGCGTCGATGCCCGCATTCTGGGTGAATACTGGCTCAAATATGTTCCCGTCGATTGGAACGAATATGGCGTCGGCAAGCGCAACATGAAACGCGGCATCCTGCCGCCGCTCTCCGGGGAGTTTGACAACGCCAGGTGGAAGCCCAGCAACGGCGCGTGGATCCGCTCTGAGATCTGGGCATGTCTCGCTCCCGGCTGCCCGGGGTGGGCGGCGCAGATGGCCCGCGAGGATGCTTGCGTCGATCACGGCGCGGCCGAGGGGACGCTTGCGGAGATTTTCACCGCTGCCGTTGAAAGCGCCGCCTTCGTCGAACATGACCGCGACAAGCTCATTGCCATTGGGCTGTCCATGATTCCGAAGGATTGTGGCGTGGCTCGCGCCATCCGGACCGCGATCGCCGCCAAGAACGCCGGCAAGACCTGGCAGCAGGCGCGAGAGGATGTGATCGAGGCCACTAAGGACACCGGCTGGTTCCAGGCTCCGCGCAACGTTGCGTTCACGATCATCGGCTGGCTCTATGGCGAGGGTGACTTTGGCCAGAGCATCTGCATTGCCATCAACTGTGGTGACGACACCGATTGCACCGGCGCGACGTTGGGTTCCATCTTTGGCATCATCTACGGCACCAAGGGGATCCCCGAGAAATGGAGCAAGCCCATTGGCACGGAGATCAAGAACGTCGCCATCAGCGGTTTTCCCGCTCCCAAGGACCTTGATGAGTTGACCGACCGCACCGTGGCCATGGCTGCGAGGGTGATCGCGAAGTACAAGCTTCCGGTGGCGCTCTCGGATGCTCCGACCGATGTGTCCCATGCCAAAGCCTTGACGTCGGCGGATATCAAGGTGGCCCGCAAGCTCTGGGGGCTTTCGCCGTACCAGATCGTCTGGACTGAGCAGGATGTGCAGGTCACGCTGGACTACCTGCGTGCTCCGCTGATCGAGGCCTCGGTGCCTCGGCCGATTCGTCTTACCGTGCATAATCTTGGCAACCGCTTCAGGGTCTTTACTGTGAAGGCCGTTAATCTGCCGAAGGGTTGGTCTAGCAGCAACTGGCCGGATCACGAGGTTGGCATTGATACCAACGAAGCCAAGGTGTTTGAGCCGGCGATCGTCGCGCCGGCCGATGCGCGAACGGCCCGAATGAGCATCCGGATCAGCGATGGCCTGGGGACAATCGTCATCCCGCTGGCTTTCGTGGAACCCAGCGAGGTCGCTGCGGTTGGGCTCGATGATCTGGCGTTGGCGTCCAAGGGCGCCACCGTGACTTCTGATGGCGAATTGGATCGCGAGCCTGGTTGCACGCCCCGGGCGATCGACGGCATCGTGGCTACCGAGACGGATTTCGGCAATCGTTGGCACTCTTCCCTAAGCACGGCTCATCCGCACTGGATTGAAGTCAAGCTTCCCAAGCCCGCCCTCGTTGGCCGGGTGGTCATCCGTTTTGCTGATCCGGGCGGCTACCCCGTCAGCTTCCAGGGCCTGGTGAAGCCTGCCGAGGCGAAGGACCTGAAGGTCATCTTTGATGTGAGTGACAACAAGGATGCCCGCATCTACAAGGCCAAGATTGATCCAGTTCTGACCGACACCTTCCGGCTGGTCATTCGCTCTTCGGCCAATCCGGCTTGGCCCAATGCCGCCCAGATCAGCGAGATTGAGCTCTATTCGCCAGGTAAATAAGACCGCTGCTCGCCTGTAGGTAGAGCTGGAGGTTCGACATATGCATGGGCTGACATGGCTGAAACTCGCAGCGTGTACTTCCCTGGTGGGTATCCTTGTCTTGACTGGCCCAGTCTGGGCGGGGGATCAGCCGCAATGGGGACAGCGTGAAACGCGAAATATGGTGTCGGAGGAGAAGAATTTGCCGGATACGTTTGATCCGGCGACGGGGAAGAATATCAAGTGGTCGATTGAGCTGGGGACGCAGAGCTATGCGACGCCCATCGTGGCCAATGGGCGGGTGTTCATTGGGACGAACAATGACAATCCGCGCGATACGCGGCATCAGGGGGATCGAAATGTCCTGCTTTGTTTGAATGAGACGGATGGGAAGCTGCTGTGGCAGTTGGTGGTGCCGAAGTTGGGGCCGGATATTTACCTGGATTGGACGGGGAGCGGGATCGTTTCGCCGCCGACGGTGGAGGGGGATCGGGTGTATGTGTTTACGAATCGCGATCAGGTGGTTTGCCTGGACATCAATGGAATGGCCAATGGGAATGATGGGCCGTTCGTGGATGAAGGCAAATACATGATGCCGCGGGATGCGACCCGGCCGGTGGACGTGGGGAAGCTGGATGCGGATATTCTGTGGGTGTGCGATTTGATCAAGGAGGTTGGGGTTTATCCGCATGACGGGGGGCATGGGTCGCCATTGATCAAGGGGGATTTGCTTTATGTGAATACGTGCAATGGGGTGGACAATACGCATCGGCGGATTCGATCGCCCGAGGCGCCGAGCCTGGTGGCGATCGACAAGAGGACGGGGCGGATCGTGGCCAAGGACGATGAGCGGATTGGGCATCAGATTGTGCACAACACGTGGTCGTCGCCGGCACTGGGGACGGTGAATGGGAAAGAGCTGGTGTTCTTCTGTGGGGGAAATGGCGTGGTGTTTGGGTTTGAGGCGTTGAAGGGAGTGCCGGCGGAGGTTTTGACGTTCAATCGCGTGTGGCGGTTTGATTGCGATCCGCAGGAGCGGCCGGCGGATCACCGGTATATGGGCAATCGGCGGGAGAGCCCGAGCAATATTAAGAGCATGCCGGTGTTTCATGATGGCAAGCTCTACGTGACGGCGGGCGGGGATGTGTGGTGGGGCAAGCGCAAAGCGTGGCTCAAGTGCATTGATCCGACGATGACGGGGGAGGTGACGGGCAAGGCGGAGGTGTGGTCGTATGAGATGGCAGCGCAATGCTGCTCGACGTCGGCGATCGCGGATGGGCTGATCTACGTCGCCGACACGGGGCGGACGATTCATTGTGTGGATGCCAAGACGGGCAAGGCGTATTGGACGCACCAGGCGAGGGGGGATTTCTGGTCGTCGGCGCTGGTGGCGGATGGGAAGGTGTACATCGGGGACCGGCGGGGGCAGTTTACGATCCTGGCGGCGGGGAAGGAGAAGAGGGTTTTGTCGCAGATTGAGTTGGGGGAGGAGATATCGGGAACAGCGACGGCGGCGAATGGGGTGCTGTATGTGGCGACGATGAAACATTTGTATGCGGTACAGGCGGGGAAGTAGGGAAGGGCAGGGATTGGGCCGCAGATTGACGCAGACGAACGCAGATCAGAAAGAGCATGGGCGGGCCGCCCATGCCACTCCTTTTTATTGCTACGGATGGGGCACAGATGCAGACCGATAGGACGCGCATGGGCAAGATGCCCATGCTACGTTTGGGTGCCCACGGATGGGGGACAGATGAACACCGATGAAACGCGCACGGGCAAGATGGCCGGGCTACGTTGATGGCGGGGTAAAGACCTCGCGGGGTAGGAGGAGGGGGGATGGCAAAAGTGTGGAAGGATTCTTATGATCGGGGGCTATGGAAGGTGGGAACGAGCAATCCGGACGAGGTTGGTGGCGGAGCCGATGGGGGCGGGCGGCGGGGGTGTTGGTGCTGGCGGTGCTGGGGGTGAGATTGGCATGGGGATGGTGGGTGGGGCGGCAGTTGAGAGCATGTCTGGAGGAGGTGCGGCGGCGGGGGGAGCCGGTGGAAGTGGGGGATGTGAAATACCCACGTGTGCCTGAAAGTGAGAATGCGTGGGAGTTGCAGCAGCGGGCGGCACAGATGGTCAGCGCGAGTTCGCCGCGTAGCAGCAATCTGGAGTATCGGGATTACCCGCCGTATGAGGCGGTGTGGATGAAAATGGCGGAGGCCTCGGAGAGAACCAATGGGGCGGTGTTTGCGTTGATGCGGCAGGCGAGGGGGAAATCGGCAGTGCAGTTTCGGGAAAAGTTGACCTCGCCGTTGGCCAACTCGCTCTTACCGGCCCTGAATAACGCGAAGCGGTTGGCCAATACGTTGGCGGATGGGGTTGTCTATGCGCATGTGAGGGTGGATGATGCAGAGGCGCTGGAGCGTCTGCTGGATCTGCTGCATCTGTCGCGATCTCTGCGGCAGGATGATTCCATGGTGTCGCAACTGGTGGCCATTGGCATTGATGCACTGGCGTGCGATGCCACGCTGATCGTCGGGCCTGGGGTGCGATTGGATGGGGCGGCGATGACACGGCAGAAGATTCGGGAGGTGATTGAGCGGCTATTGGAGGAGGAGATCGAGGCGAAGGGATTGCGGCGAAGCGTAATGATCGAACGGCTGGTTATGGTGGAGGATGGGCGGGGTCTATCGCAGGGGACGTGGTTCATCCGGCCGGTGGCGGATCGACAGATGATTCGGGCGAGCCGGAATCTGGATATTGTGATCGAAGCCAGCGGATGCAAGAGTTGGCCAGAGGCGCAAGCGGTACTTCGGAAGTGCAGTACGGATAAACTGAGGGCGGGGCCGGAGGTTCCGCGGTATTCGCGGTGGTTCAGCAGCATTCAAGTGGATCTGTCGGCGTATTTTGAGCGGTATTTCCGGATGGTGGCGGAGCGGCGGGCAGCGGCGGTGGTGTTGGCGTGTCAGTTGTACCGAGCGGACCGGCGAAGATGGCCGGAGCGATTGGAGGAGCTGGTGCCGGAGTACCTGGGGGCGATTCCGGCGGATCCGTTCCGGAGGGATGGGCAGGCGGTGGGGTATGTGGTGTTGAAGGGGAAACTGCCGGGAGGTGGGGATCGGCCGCTGGTGTATTTTCTGCCGGATTATGGGGCGAGGGAGGATGCGCCGATTCCCAACGAGCCGATCACAGGCTGGAGGGTGGATCTGCGAGTGGGGGGATCGAGGGCACCGATTCGGCAGTACCGGGATGTGGCGCGGTGGGGAGCCGGAGATATGGCGAAATCCGGGGGACAAGGGCCGAAGTAATGACAAGGGGAGAATAACCAATGACCAAATCCGAATGACCAAGCAAATCCGAAATTCCAATGACGAAAGGGGCGGAGGGGCGGGGTTGGATCCGCGAAACCGCAAGCGTGTTGTTGGGGCAAACGGCGAAGGAGAGTCCTTCGCACTTAATTGACAATTGTCAATTGCCAATTGGGGGAGGAGGAACGGGGGGATCCTTAGCGGAAGCTGTCGAGGACGATCCAGAAAAAGCCGAGGGACCAGGGGAAGAGGCCGAGCAGGAGAAGGGAGCCGAGGGACCAAAGGACCAGGAGCTTAAGGAGGGCGAAGGCGATGTGTTCGATGCCGGCGTGGCGAACGCGGGCGGCCCATTGGGCGGTGCGGACGGTCGAGCCGATGAGGGCGATGACGAGGAAGAGGATGGCCAGGAGGAGCAAGCCGGCGATGCTGGCAAAGGGGAATTCAGCCAGTTTGAAGATGACGCGGGCCGATGCCGCGCAGAGGGCGGCGGGGACGAGGAAGGCGAGGGGAGCGGTGGTGTAGAGGGCGAGGGTCCTCAGGCGTTCCTGACGGGCGGGTGAGGCATCGCAGGGGCGGAAGAGGAATCTTTGGATGCCGGTTAAGTAGATGGCGAAGAGAATCAGGGCGATGGGAAGAGTGATGGGGAGGGTGGCCCCGGCGGACCAGGGGACGAGGATGTCTTGGAGCCAGCGGGCATAGGATCGACCCGGCATGAAGAAGGCTTGGGGTTGAATGGCGAGGAAGGATAGGCCTTCGCCGATGAGGACGAGGATGAAAGGGGCAAGGAAGACGGCGGCGACAAGGGTGGCGGTGAGATAACGGAAGGTGCGGGCGGCGTGAGGGTCCTGAGGTTTGGAGGCTTCGTAGGCGAGGGAGGGGCTGTTGAGCGTGAATTGCCAGAGGGTTTGGAGGTAGGCACGGAAGCGGCCGAGCTCGTGGCGATGGGCCCAGGGGATGGAACTGATCTGGAGGGAGGCGCGATCGATGGGATGGCCACATTCGCTGCAACGATCGGACTGGGTAGCGCGCAGATCATAGCCGCAGAAGGGGCAGAGGAGGGATTCGTCTTCGGAGGGTGGAGCGGAGGGATTGTTGATCATGATGTTGCGGGGATGATAACACGGAGGGGGAGGCCCATGCTATGTTTTTGCTACCGATGGGGTACCGATGCACACCGATGAATGACCCGGGTGGCGGAGGGCTCGGCAAAGGGGATAAGCACGGAGCAGAATGCATGGGCGAGTCGCCCATGCTACGGTTGGCGTGCATGGGCGACTCGTCCAGGCTACGTTCAGTCTTGCTGGGTTTACAGGCTCCACCCATTGCGGTAGTCGCGGCGGAGGTACTGGGCGGCGGAGGGGGCGTTGGGGATGGTGAGGGTGGCGGGGTCCCATTGGAGTTTCTGGCCGGAGCGGTAGGCAATGTTGCCGAGGAGGACGGTTTCGGTGAGGGGGCCGGCGTAGGCGAAATTGCAGGTGGTGGGGGTGCCTTCTTTGCAGGCTTTGATCCATTCGTTGTGGTGGCCGATGGAGGCGGGGATGGATTTTGGGGGACGCTGGTAATCCTTGAAGTCGGCCTCGGGGAGAAGGAGGTTTCGGTTATAGTCGGCCAGGAGCATGCCTTTGTCGCCGATGAAGAGGGAGCCGGCCGGCCAGTCTTTGGGGAGCTTGCCTTCAGCGAATTCGGGGGGCCGGCGGTCGCCGTTGTACCAGGTGAGGTGGATGGGGGGCTGGGAGCCACGGGCGGGGTAGTGGTAATCGACGACGAGCCACTTGGGGGTGGCGTCGGGATGGACTTCGGGGCCTTGGGGTTCGACGGTGGTGGGATGACGGAGGTCGAAGGCCCAGTGGGAGAGGTCCATGTGATGGCAAGCCATGTCGGCGAGGGTCCCGCCGCCGAAGTCCCACCAGCCGCGCCAGGCGAAGGGATGGTATGCGGAGTGATAGGGGCGGTAAGGGGCGGGGCCGAGCCAGAGGTCCCAATGGAGGCCGGCGGGGACGGGCGGGGTCTCGGTGGGGCGATTGCCGCCGTGGTACCCGCCGCCGACCCAGACGTGGATGCGGCGGACGGTGCCGATGGCGCCGGCCCGGAGGAGTTCGACGACGCGGCGATAGTTTTCGGTGGCGTGGATCTGCGTGCCCATCTGGGTGGCGACTTTGGCGCGGGCGGCGGCGAGAGTGATCTGGCGGGCTTCCCAGACGGTGTGGGTGAGGGGTTTTTCGCAATAGACGTGCTTGCCGAGCTGGATGGCGGCCATGGTGGCGACGGCATGGGTGTGGTCGGGGGTGCCGATGAGGACGGCGTCGATGTCCTTCTGCTCGAGCATCTTTCGGAAATCGGTGTAGGTTTTGGCCTTGGGGTAGAGGGTAGTGGCCTTGCCCATCGTGTTCTCGTCTACATCGCAAAGGGCGACGATGTTTTGCGAGCGGCATTCGCGGATGTTGTCAGCGGCGCGGCCACCGGTGCCGATGCAGGCGATATTGAGCTTCTCGGCGGGGGAGGAGCTTTGGGCGAAGGCGCTGCGCGTGGCGAGCCAGACGCCGAGGGGGACGAGAGTTGAGGATTTGAGGAATTCGCGACGAGTTGATCCGGATCTCATGAAAAGTCTCCACGAACGTGCGAAATAGAGAACGGAATAAGACGCTCTACCTTCTCTACCACGCTGCCGAGGCTGCGTTTTGTAAGCTCGTGCCGATACGTTGCTGGAGGGGCGGATAAACAGAATCGCGGACGCTAATGGAATGGGGTAGGATCTACTGAGATGAAAAAAGAAGGAGAGCATATGCGGCTTTGGGTGATTGCGGGCGTGTTGGCGATGGCGGGGGTGGCGTTGGGGGGAGAGGAGCGGCGGGAGGAGGAGAGGCTGTCGTTTCAGACGTTCAGTGCATGGTCGCCGCGGGTCCATCTCAATGCGGATGTGGCGATGGTGTATGGGATTGATAAGACATTGCCGGAGCGGATGGAGACGTGGCGGAAGCGGGGGTACCGCGTGCAGGTGATGACGGGGGTTTCGTGGGGGCAGTATCAGGATTATCTGTATGGTCGCTTCGATGGGCAGAACCACGAGGATGAGGCCCAGACGGAGCGGGATGGAAAGAAGATCAGCCATGGGGGGGATGTGTATTAC
>JBLNDH010000386.1:0-6613 GCA_050261455.1 Bacillota bacterium | reverse complement strand
ACGTACCGGATCTGTCCGGCCGTTTTGGGCTTAACGAACCGGCCTCGCGTGTAGACGTCCAGCTCTCCCTGGCCGCGCGGTTCCGTGTCCCCAATGGCGCTGCGGATGGCGTTGCCGATGTCTTCGACCGTTAACCAGTCCTGGCGACGGAGTTTACGTTGCATCTGATCCAGTACGGCCGCGGCCTTGGCCACCTGCTCGCGTTCGCCTGCCAGACGCAGTTCCTCGTCGCGTCCGACGACTTGGACGCCGAATGCCTCGCGGATCATCCGCAGATGCCGGTCGGCGGTGCCAAACAAAGCTAGTCTCTTGTCCGGTTGTTCTAATGTAATGCTGAGATTCACGTTATATTATTCTAGATCATAACTTGCCGCTGTGTACACCCACACACGGCGCATAGGACAATACGTTGCCGCGGCGCGGAAGATCGTATCCGCCTGCCTGGGATTCTCGCAACTTCGCTCAAAACTGTCGAGAAATCCCTCGGTGGTTTTGTTCGCCGCCGGGTGGCGTGACGGATGGCATTCTTTTCTTTATAATTAGTCGATTATGGTGGAATTAGGGGTCAACATCGATCACGTCGCTACCCTGCGACAGGCGCGGCGAACTTACGAGCCCGACCCGGTTTGGGCGGCCGTGGAGGCCGAATTGGGCGGCGCCGATGGCATTACCGTCCACCTCCGTGAGGATCGTCGGCATATCAATGACCGCGACGTGCAACTGCTGCGGCAAACCGTCCAGTGCAAGCTCAACCTGGAGATGAGCGTTGCGCCGGAGATTGTGGAAATCGCCATCCGGACTGCTCCCCATCAGGCGACGCTGGTTCCTGAGCGGCGGCAGGAGTTGACTACCGAAGGTGGTTTGGACTTGTCCCACAACTCCGATCACATTGCTTCGGTCGTGCAACGTCTCCAAGCGGTAGGTGCCGCGGTTTCTGCTTTTATCGATCCCGAGGAAAAGCAGGTGGCTTTGGCGCAGAAGTTGGGTTTCAACGCCATCGAACTGCATACCGGCGAATATGCGAATGCCGCCAGTCGCGATGTGAAGAGGCAGCTTGCCCGCCTGGTTCATGCCGGGGAAGTGGCAGGCAAACTGGGCCTTCGCCTGCATGCGGGGCATGGTCTGAACTACCGGAATGTTCAGCCCGTCGCCCGGATAAATGGCATGCGGGAATTGAACATCGGTCATGCCATCATCAGCCGGGCCGTCTTCGTCAGCCTGCGCGAAGCCGTCCGCGAGATGAAACGCCTGATGAATGCCCCTTACGATTCTCCCTCACCTGAGGATATCAAGTAACGACGAACCCTGTTTGCGTTCGGACAGGCTCTTATTGGCCCGTTTGATAAGGATATTGTCATGTTCAGCGGCGCTCTCACAGCAATGATCACCCCGTTCCGTAATGGCAAGCTCGATGAGGCTCGCCTGAAGGAACAGATCGAGTACCAGATTGCCGGCGGCATCGACGGCCTCGTGCCCGTCGGGACCACCGGTGAATCTCCAACCCTCGATTGGGAAGAACACAAGCGGGTGATCAAGTTGACCATCGAGACTGTCCGCGGCCGTGTTCCCGTTATTGCCGGTACCGGTGGCAATGCCACCACCGAAGCCATGGAGCTGCATGCCTATGCCAAGGAGGTGGGGTGCACGGCGTGTCTGTCGGTGAATCCCTACTACAACAAGCCGACTCAGGAGGGGATGTATCGCCACTTCATGGCCCTCTCCGAGAAGGTCGATCTCCCGATCGTGCTCTACAACATTCCGGGCCGCACCGGCGTCACGATGTCACCGGCCACCGTCGCCCGCTTGCGTAAGAACGGCAACGTTGTCGCCATCAAGGAAGCGACGGGTTCGCTGGATCAGGCCAGCGAGATTCGCTCCCTTTGCGATATTCCCATCCTCAGCGGGGATGATTCGCTGACGGTGCCGCTGATGTCGATCGGCGCTTCGGGCGTGGTCAGCGTGCTTTCCAACCTGATTCCCGCCGAGATCAAGAAGCTGGCCAAGGCCGCGTTGCAGGGCGACTTCAAGTCGGCCGCCGCCGTTCACCATCGCCTCTTCCCGCTCATGCGGGCGATGTTCCTCGATGGCAACCCCGTCGGCATCAAGTTCGCGATGAAGCACGCCGGGCGCGATTCCGGCGAGCTGCGTCTGCCGTTGTGGGAGGCCAGCGACGCCACGAAGAAGCAGATTGCCGACCTGATGACTCGGCTCGGCATCGCGTAAGGCACGCTTCACTTGGTTTGGCGTGAGGCATGCCGACGATGAACCGACGTGCTTGTCATCCTGAACGCAGTGAAGGATGACAAATGCTGGAGGCGATTGGCCGGGTGTGCTTCATGCCCTTGGTTATGACCCGTTTGTGCGTTGCCATCTTCGTGAAGGACCTCGCCCAAGCCAAGCGTGACATCGCCTTGGCTGCCGAGGCCGGCGCTGACATGGTCGAACTCCGGCTCGACTATTATGCCCAGCCGCAATCCGAAGAGGCGTCTGCGCCCGATCGGCTTCAGCCATTGAAGCAGCTTATCGCTGAATCCACGCTGCCCTGCATTCTCACCTGCCGTCCCGAATATGAAGGCGGCTACTGCGTCCTTTCGGAAGAGGATCGGATTCAGTATCTCCGGTCGGCAGCTGATTCGGCGGCCGCCTATGTCGATTTGGAACTCCAAGCCGCTCGTTGTATTGGCGATGTACTCGCGACGCCTCGCCACAATCGCCCCGGCTTGATCGTCAGCACCCACGATTTCCGTGGCCGCCCCGATCGCCTGTACAACCTCATCGACGAGCTGAACAGCAGCCCGGCCGACATCGTCAAGATCGTCTGGACTGCCCGCACCCTCCGCGACAACCTGGAAGCTTTCGAAATCCTTAAAACCCGCCAGAAGCCCACCATTGCGCTGTGCATGGGGGAGGCGGGCCTGATCAGCCGCATCCTGGCCAGAAAATTCGGCGCCTTCCTCACTTTCGCCTCTCCAAGTACCTCCACGGGTACCGCGCCCGGCCAGATCTCCGTGACGGAGATGAAGAATCTCTACCGCTGGGATGCCATCGGCGCGAAAACCAAGGTGTACGGAGTCGTCGCCCAGCCGGTGATGCATTCGATGTCCCCGGCGATCCACAATGCCGCCTTCGAGGCCACCGATTACGACGGCGTCTACCTGCCTCTGCTGGTCGAAGCCAGCTACGAGAGTTTCAAAGCGTTCATGGAGACGTTCGTCAACCTCGAGGGCCTGGACCTGTCGGGCCTCAGCGTCACCATCCCCCATAAGCAAAACGCGCTTCGCTACCTTCAGTCTATTGGCGCCGAAATCGAGCCCCTTGCCCAGAGCATCGGCGCGATCAACACCATCGTTATCGATCGGAGCGAAGGCTCTTCGCCCAAGCTTCGCGGCAGGAATACCGATTACGCCGCCATCCTCGACAGCATCACCGCCAAGCTCAACATCACCCGCCAAGACCTGGCCAAGTATCGCGTCGCCGTTCTTGGCGCCGGCGGCACCGGTCGCACAGCAGTCGCCGCCCTGGCGCATTATGGGGCCGACGTGGTCGTCTACAACCGCACCCTGGAACACGCCGAAGAGTTGGCTCGTGAGTTCAATGGCCGCACGGGCACGGTCCGCGCCGCGTCGATGGATCAGGCTTGCCGCACCGACTGCTCCATCCTGATCAACACCACGTCCGTTGGCATGCACCCGAAAGTCGATCAAAGTCCGCTGGGTGAGAAGCCGCCGTGTTTGACCAGGGATTTGTTGGTCTTTGACTGCGTCTACAACCCCATGAAGACGAAGTTGCTTGCGCAGGCTGAGGGGGCCGGTGCGCAGACTATCAGCGGCGTTGAGATGTTTGTCCGCCAAGCGGTGACGCAGTTCGAAGCCTGGACTTCCCAGCCCGCTCCTGTCGCCATCATGCGTCAGGTTATCGAACGTCGCCTGAGCCAATAGGGTTCCCTCTACATTCAGCCTAGCCGTCATATTCCGCACAGCTTGCCTGATGTGAAGCGGAATAATCTGTACTCGGCACTTCGGGGCTCGTTTGCCTCCAACATATTAACGATGATGAATAACAGATATGCTGATTGTGCCCATTGGCGAAGCTCGCGAGGGGATGAAGTTGGCGGTCCCCGTGTCTCACCCGGAGAACCCCAGCCAGGTTCTCCTTCGCCAAGGCTATGCCCTGGACAAGTTGGTGATCGCACGCATGCGATCGATCGGCATCAGCTTCATCTACGTCGAATACCCGGCCCTTGATTCGCTGGATCGTCACTTGGCCGTCCAACTCAGCCCGGAACGCCAGGCGATCTACCGCGATATCAAACAATCCATCACCCAGGTCCAGCGGCAGACCCATGTTCGCATTCCCTATGACGACTACTGCAAGACCACACGCGACATGGTCACGATTCTGCTTACGCAGGGCCAAAACCCGATCTATCTGGACCAGATGTCGCGGCAGGGGGGGGAAGTCGTCGCCCATGCTGCTGCTGTTGCCCATCTCTCCCTGCTGCTGGGCTTGAAGCTCGAGGCTTACCTGATCAGTCAGCGTACCCGCCTGCCCGCCAATCGCGCCAAGGATATCACTAACCTCGGCGTTGCCGGGATGCTCCACGACCTGGGTATCAGCAGATTGCCCGAGGCACTTCAAGGCTTCTGCGAAACCAACCCGCCCAAGGATTCCGCCGAGCTTGAAGAGTGGGAGAACCATGCGCGTATCGGCTATGACCTGATCCACAACGACGTCGAATCCACCGCGGCGGCGGCGGTCTACCAGCATCATCAGCATTTCGATGGCAGCGGGTTTCCATCGCTGAAGCTGGCGGGCGGGAGCGAATCCGCCATGGACAGCCAACGCATCCATGTCTTTGCCCGGATCATCCTCTGCGCCAATCTGTTCGACCGCCTGGCATCTCCGCCGGACAGCCGAATTCACCGGTCGAATCACCAGGTGCTGGAAATCATGCAGAAGCGTTACGCCGGCTGGTATGATCCGGAGGTCTTCCGCGTCCTTCAGATCATCGCCCCCCCGTTTCCGCCTGGCTGCCGCGTCGACCTCACCGATGGCACACGCGCGATTGTCACCGATATCAATGCCGCAACGCCGATGCAGCCGATCGTGCGCCGGTTGGCCAGCGACGACTGGGAACTGGTTGGCGATCCCATCGACCTGAGTCTCCCCGATGCGCCGCAGATCCGGCCGCCCTCAACAGCTCAGCCCTCTGAGCCTGCCATGGCTTGATTGCGCTTTCGCCTTGACGTCGCTTGCCTCCGCCTCAACAATCCTTTACTGGAAACACCGAAAGGACGCATGTCTCGCACGATCCATCATCCTGCGCTGACGCCGCTTAAGGCTAAGTTCCCCGACACCCGGCTCCTCGTCGGCGAATTCCGCGACATGGTCACGCTGATTGTGCCCCGGGAGATGATCCGCGATATTTGTTTTTTCCTCCGCGATGATCCGACCCTGCGCTATGACATGCTCGCGGAGTTGAATGGCGTGGATTACCTTGGCTTCCCCGGTGCCCAGCACCGCTTTGCGGTCAATTACTGCCTCCTGAGCATTCCCAACAACAATCGCCTTTGGCTGAAAGTCTTCCTGGATCCGATCCGCGAGACCGGCCCCAATACCGCTTTACGCGACGAGGAAGTCCTGGAAAAGGGTGATCCAGGTCTCAGAATCGACAGCGTCTGCCCCGTCTGGCCCGGCGCTGAGTGGATGGAACGTGAAGTCTATGATATGTTGGGTGTCATCTTCGTCGGTCACCCCGACTTGCGCCGAATCCTCACGTGGAATGGCTTTGCCAGCTATCCCCTCCGCAAGGACTACCCGCTGCGGGGGGTCGGCGAACGCGAGGATTACAAGATCGTCACCCGCGAGAGCGCTTAAGCCTAACGCAGAACGAGGAATGATGAACGCGGAACTGACGACGATTGATCGTTCATCGTTCCTCCTTCATCTAATCCATGTTCGAACCTCTTACCCAGCGTCGTTATCTTCTGCCCTTCAAGGCGGCTCGGCTTCCCCAGCAGGTCACCGATGTGCTCATCATCGGCGGCGGTAGCGCCGGACTGCGTGCTGCCATTGCTGCCTCGGAATTTGCCGACTGCCTCGTCCTGACCAAGGACACGATCGAGCAATCCAACACGTGGTATGCCCAGGGCGGCATTGCCGCCGTCCTCCAACCCACCGATAGCTACGAGCTGCACCTCAAAGATACCGACGTGGCTGGCGTCGGCCTGTGCGATCGCAAGGCCATGGAGATTGTGATCAAGGAAGGCCCCCAACGCGTGCTCGAATTGCTCACCTGGGGCGCTCACCTGGATAAGCAGGTCGGCAATTCCTACGACTTGGCCTTTACCCGCGAAGGCGGCCACAGTCTCGCCCGCATCGTTCATGCCGATGGTGACGGCACCGGCAAGGAACTGGTCCAGACGCTGGTCAATGCGGTCAAGTCCCGCGATTCGATCCGCATCTGCCAGAACACGTTCGTTATCGATCTCATCACCGACCAGGGTCGTTGTGTGGGCGCCTTGGCCATGATCAATGGCCAGGTCAATCTTATCTGGGCGAAGCGCATCATCCTCGCCACTGGCGGCGTGGGCCAGCTTTATCGGGAAACGAC
>JBLNDH010000385.1:0-8266 GCA_050261455.1 Bacillota bacterium | reverse complement strand
CGGAGGGAGCGATGAATGCCGCCGCAGCGAGGAGAAGGGTGGCTTTGAATGCCTTTTTCATGATTAACCAAGGAATTTAACCGCGGAGATCACGGAGGACACGGAGGAATCCATTTGAATTGTCTCCGTGTGCTCCGTGTCCTTCGTGGTGAATAACACTAATGGGCCGTTGAGAATGCTACCTTGGAGAATTTGGCGTCCAACGCGGCCTCGAATACTTCGATCAGGTGCTTGTACTTGGTATTTCGGCCCGGGCTGATGATGACCTGGATTTTGTCGATGGACGTTCCGGCTCCGGCCAGCGCTTCGCGCATGCGACTCAATTGCGCCTTCAGAGCCGAGCTCGAGTTCTTCACCTGGTATCCACCGGCCTGGGCGATCCACTCTTCGCTGGACGGGCTGTCCACGCGGATTTCCAGGGGCTCGTCCAGGGGGACGTTGGGGGCTTGGGCGCCGCCGGTGCCGCGTTGCGTTACCGGAAGATTGGTTCCCAGGAAATGCTCGCCGACGGCGAAGGTGCCGGTGAGCATCAAGAAGATCAGGATGACCATGACAATGTCCACCAGGGGGGTCATGTTCGGCCCGGTGTCATAGTGGACTTTGGATGCGGATCGGAGTTTCATGGTTGTGTCTCACACTCAGTTGGCGACGGCTTCAAGCTCCCGCTTGCGTGTGGCAAACCGGATATCCCGGATCTGCACTTCGCTGCACGTGAGCAGAACCGGCTCGAGGTAGCGGTAATCCAGATTCTGATCGGCGCGGATGACGACCTTGAAATCGTCATTGCGGCCTTTGAGCAGTTGGAGGACCGCCTTGAGGGGTTTCTTGGCGCCGTCGATGATCTTCACTTCCTCGGTCTGCTGGGTGTTCGGATTCAGCGTGGTGACCAGGGGCTGGTCGCCGCCGGCGGTGATGTTGAGCGTACAGGTGTTGCCGGGGTCTTTGAGGGTCAGGCCTTGGAAGCTGGCGGGGAGATCGATGTTCTTGTCCGCGCCGGTTTTGATGCCGATCTTGGCTACCAACATATAGAAGATGATGAGGCACATCACAATGTCGATCAGGGGCGTGACATTGGGATGTGTCACCTGGGATTCGGGCATTCGACGCCGTTTCATGGCAAAGCTCCTTCATGCATCGCGCCGGCAAGGGGGAACTGTGATGAACCGCAGAGGACATAGAGAAGCGACTTTCTTCTCTTCTCCGTGTCCTTCGTGTTCTCTGTGGCTTATGCATAGCCTCGTGTGCCGGGATTTCATGAGGTCGGTGACTCCGGATCGGCGTTATGCCTGGGGTGAACGTGGGGCGGAAGCGGGGACCGCGCTGACGGGCATCGGCGGGGGCGGGATGACGCCGGGGCGGGTGGCGACGGCGGCGGCTGCGGCGGGCTTCATTTCCTGGGGCTTGGTCATCAGCAGCAACTCTTCGGCCAGGAGTGCGCCTTGTACGGTCAGACGGTCGATGAGCGTGCGCAGAACGCCGAACGACGCCAAGCACGGCAAGGCCAGCATCAGGCCGAGGAAGGTGTGCGCCAGGGCCTTGGAAATACCGGCGGCGAGGACCTTGGGGTCGGCCTGGCCACCCGATTCGCTCATGGCCTGGAACGAATCGATCATGCCGAGCACCGTGCCCAGCAGGCCAAGCAACGGGCCGAGGTTGCCGATGATGTTGAGGTATTCGATGCGCCGGAACTGGTCGGCTGTTTGCTCGCCGATGGCGGTTTCCAATGCTTCCTTCATGGCCTGGAAGCTGGGGGCACGCTTGAAAGCCGGGTTCAGCGCCCGGCTGACGAAACTCGGGTCGGTTTCGGTGAAGTCCAGCAGCTCCTTGAATTGCTTCTGCGAGATCAGGTCGCGGATGTAGTTGGTGCTGGTGGCGGGGAGCATGACGGAGCGGCGAGCCTTGATGAACCCTTGGATGATCAAGGCAACGCCGACGATGGACAGGATGAGGATGGTGGCGAAGACGGGATCCTTGTTCTGCCAGATGATTGCGAACACGCCCGATTGGGCTCCCTTGTGCGTCTGGGCCTCATTGGCGGCTGGGGTGGTGGGGGTTGCCGGAGTGGTGCCCGATTGGGCATAGCCGGTCGAGGCGGCGAAAGCCGCTACCGCCAACAGCACCGCGAACAGCGCCAGACGGAACTTGGAGTAGTAACGCATCGATGTCAGACCTCTCTCCAATTCTGGAGAAATATGAACCCGCTCCCCGGGCGACGAATGCCGGAGCCGATCTCTCTGCAATTCGTCCCCTGTCGGGAGTAGGACGGCGGCAAGCCGGTATGGAGCGAAATCGGCCGGAATCCCAGTCTCTGTCGCCGATTTCGCTTCATGGGCTTGGTGCTCCGCGGTCCTTGGGTGTTGCATACCAACGCTTATGGTCATGGTGGGCAAAGCCCACCCTGCGCATTGATCGAAATCTACCGGCGTGTGGCCATGTCGACTTCGGACACATGCTTGAATATGCCGCCACTATCGCGGGCGATCGCCTGGAGCGCTTTGACGAATTCTTTGTTCAAAGGTTCACCCGCCGTATCCTTGGCAATAAAGGCCAAGGTGTTGATCTTGGGCTTGCCCTGGGATGTCTTGTCGCGGCAGTAGCGAATTACCTGTTCGTTGGTGACTTCGCCGGCCAATCCTTCGAAATCGCCATCCGTCAATAGGTAAATCAGGTCGGGCTTGAGGCTGAAAGCCAGTTCCAACGCTGGGATCGGGTTACTCGAGCTGCGGGTGAACATCTGATCGAGGAATTGGAAGGCTTTGCGTTTGTTGTCTGGCGTGCCCATGAGCAGGCCGGATTTATCGGCGGCGATAAAGGTTTGCTCGCGGAAGAAGATCACGTTGAATGACTGGATGGGCTGAAGCTTATCGACGGAAGACCGCAATTGGAGCCGCAGGTCGTCGAAGATGCCGGTCATCGATCCGGAGGCATCGCAGACGAAGACGACGCGGCGGGCATTTCCGCCGGAGCCAAGGAAATTGGTTTTGGGTCCGATGCCGCCACCGCCGCCAACGGGGCCGAAGGGCGCCAGTTGCCCGCCGCCGGTGCCGGTGCCGGTGCCGACCCCCACTCCCGTGCCACCCGAGCCGGCCATTCCTGGTCCGACTGCGATAATCATCGAGTTTTCATTGTTTCCCGGTCCACCCATCATGTCCGGCAGGGCCGTCAGCCCGGGCTTGGAGGCGATGCCGGTGCTGTCCTTGGGGACATCCGGGATTTGATCCTGGGCTGCATCGCGGGTTGGGTCGCCGCCCAGGCCCGGATGGGGAACCCCACCCGGCGGCCCCTCGGTCACAATTTCCGCGTCGGGGATGATGATTTGTTCATGGACCGGGCTGTGCATCACGGCCTGGACTGCTTTTACCGTGAGGATTGCAATGATGATGACCGCGACGTGCAGCGACACCGAGGTCAGCACGGGGAGCACGTTCTGAGCAAATGGAAGTTGCCAGAAGTTCAACAACACTGCCGGCGCTGCGGGCTCAGGAGGCGGGGGGACGGTGATCTGGTCCAACGATGGAGGCTCCGAAGAAACCGCTTTGTGACCATCTGGTACGGGAGGAGGTTGTTGGGTCATGAAAAAAGCTCCCGAAATCCCGGACCTCAGTTTAGAAGTCTCGTGTCGATTACGCTTGGCGTCAAAACGCCACCCAGCCCCTGCGACCGTTTCCGGCGCTCTGGACTGTTATCATATCGGAATGATCCGCGAATTGCATCCATTTCTTCAAGGACGGTCGTCCATTCGGGCCGTTCCCGATTCAGAAATAATCGTGACAAAACGGCAGGGGCCCCGTGCCGAATGCCTCCAAGACCGATATTGCACGCCCGTGGGTTAAACGCAACAGCCCCAGTTGGGCTGCCGTCAGCGCTGGCAGATCGCCGGTGACGATCGCCGCCCAGGTGCGATCGGGGCATTCTACATCCGCCGAGGCGTCGGTGGGTGTGGCTGAGGCCCGGCCATCCGCGACTTCAAGACGGAACCGGGATACGGTTCCTTCGGACTCCTGGATCGCGATCACCGCCGATCCACGGCACTGCGGGGGCATCGGCATGTTATTGATTAGCCGGCGGTGATCCAGCACGCGGAGCTGCATTCGCGTGTATGCGCGAATCTCGCCCGTCGGATGGCTCACCGGACGGTGGGGGACCTGGGATTCCCGCGACAGCAGGTTCAGAGGCAGATCGGCTGGGAAGGTGAGAATGGCGGTCGAGTATTGATCTCGCAGGCTGGCCAGGAAATGCAGTTGCCGAAGCAGGGCGGCGGTGTTGTCGTAGGCAATATCGATAACCCGGGCGATGTGGCGGTTGTTGACGGTTTGGGACTGCAGGTAGAGCCAGCCCTGAACCGGTCCCTTGGGGTCCGGCCGATCCACTATGACGAAGCCGTTGTCGAACTCTGTAAAGTAGAGCAGCCACGAGTCGGCATCGCGCAGGATGTCGCATTGGCCTCGCTGGGCCATCCGTTGCTGGCACTCCACGATGGCGGGGCGATCGCCGGGTTCCATGAAGCGGAGGCCATCAAAATCCCCGACCGGGAGGATCGACAGCGGCAGCGTCCATTCCTGCCGCCGCTCGATCACGCCATAGCCAAAGTGCTCGTAGAACGAAGCGCGGAAGGGCATCAGTGCGGAGAGGACCTGTCCCCGTTCTCTGGCCAGCCGGAGGGTTTCCCGCATGACTGCCGTGGCAACGCCGGGGGGACGGGGGGCTTCGGGATGCGCGGGGGCGGGGTGAGGGTGGTGCGAGGTGTTCTTGCGGCGTTCGGTGCGGATAGCCCCTACATAGGCGACCCCTTGGCAGGAGAACGCGGCGCCGCGGAGGTACATGCTCAAGGGGAGGCTGGTGGCGGTGCCGACGGGTCGGCCGTCGCGTTCGGCCAGGAGAAAGTCGCCGTCCTTGGCTCGCCGGTCTGCGCGGATGCCGTCCTTGAATCGCTGCAACTCGCTTCTGGCTGTGCCATAGCACAGCATCCGCGTCTCGGCGACGCGGTCGAGTTCGTCCCCGCCGACCCAGCGCATGACCAAGCTCATAGGCATCTCCTCCCAATATCGTACGGTTTTGACTCCCTGCCACAATGGCAACCGGGTTGGAAACGGCAGGAGAGCTCCTGCCAGCCTGACAGTCGGAAAGATTCGGCTCCTTAGGGCGATCGGGAGGCCTTCTTATTATAAGTAATTTAAATTTATAGACTTATGCCTGAACAATTCTGCCGCTTTCGTCCGGCATTCCGTTTGTTCTGGGGACTGGACACCGATGCTTCGGCCATCGGGTACTTCGTTTGATCTGATAAGAACGGTTCTATTAAGGAGATATGGCATGGCCGCTAAGATGCTGGCCTTCGATGCGGAGGCGCGGAAGTCGCTTCTCGAAGGCGTAATCAAGTTGTCGCGCGCGGTGAAGGCGACGCTCGGCCCTCGCGGGCGAAATGCTGTCATCGACAAGGGTTGGGGGGCTCCGACCATCACGAAGGATGGCGTGACGGTGGCCGAGGAAATCGAGCTCAAGGACAAGTATGAGAACATTGGCGCTCGCCTGGTTCGTGAGGCGGCTGCCAAGACCAGCGATGTGGCTGGCGACGGGACGACCACCGCGACCGTCCTGGCGGAAGCCATTATTACTGAAGGTTATCGCCTGCTGACCGCCGGTGCCGATGCGATGGCGTTGGCCCGGGGCATCCGCACGGCGGTGGATGCGGTTATTGCTGACCTCAAGAAGCAGTCCAAGCCGGTCAGCGGCAAGGCCGACATCGAAAATGTCGCTTCCATCTCCGCCAACAACGATCGCGAAATCGGCAAGTTCATGGCCGACGCGTTCGAAAAGGTTGGCAAGGATGGCGTGATCACCGTCGAGGAAGGCAAGTCTCTCGATACGTATGTTGATGTCGTCGAGGGCATGCAGTTCGACCGTGGGTTCCTCTCCCCGAATTTCATCACCGATCCCGATGACATGGTTGCGGAACTGGAGAAGGCGTTTGTCCTGGTTTACGAGGACAAGATCTCCGCGGCGACCAAGCTCATCCCGCTACTCGAGAAGATTCAGAAGGCCAAGCGGCCTTTGCTGATCATCGCCGAGGACATCGATGGCGAAGCCCTGGCGACGTTGGTGGTGAACAAGCTGCGTGGCGTGCTGAACATCTGCGCGGTCAAAGCGCCGGGTTATGGCGATCGTCGCAAGGCGATGCTGGAAGATATCGCGATCCTGACCGGCGGCACCGCGATCATGAAGGACCTGGGCATTGAGCTGGACAAGGTTGAAGTCAATCAGCTCGGCCAGGCCAAACTGGTCCGCGTGGATAACGACAATACGACGATTATCGAAGGCGCCGGCAGCACCGAGGCGATCCAGGGCCGCATTGCCCAGATCCGCAAGGAAATCGAGACGACCACGAGCGATTACGATCGCGAGAAGCTCCAGGAACGCCTAGCCAAGCTCTCGGGTGGCGTGGCGCAGATCAATGTTGGTGCGGCCACCGAAGCCGAATTGAAGGAAAAGAAAGCCCGTATCGAGGACGCGTTGCACGCGACTCGCGCGGCTGTGGAAGAGGGTGTTGTGGCAGGTGGCGGCGTGGCGCTGGTCCGGGCCCTGAAGGCCCTCAATGGCGGTGCCAACCTGAAGCTCGAAGGCGATGAGGCCGCTGGCGTGAAGATCGTCCGCCATGCGTTGCCCGTGCCGCTGAAGACCATCGCCGACAACGCTGGCACCAGTGGCGCCGTTGTCGTCCGTCGCGTGATGGAGTCCACCGGCAACCAAGGCTGGAACGCTTTGACTGGTGAATACGTTGACGTGGTCAAGGCGGGCATCATTACCCCCACGAAGGTGGAACGCACCGCTCTGCAGAATGCGGCGGAAGTGGCCATCCTCGTCCTGACGACGGATGCGATCGTCGTGGAGAAGCCCAAGGAAAAGGGCGAAGGCGCCGGTGGCCATGACCATGGCGGCATGGGTGGCATGGGCGGCATGGGTGGTATGGGCGGCATGGACATGATGTAACGGTCATTGGTCCTCGGTTCCTTGTCCTTGGCCGCAATTCGGTTGAGGGCAGGGACTGCAGATGACAAAGGGCGAATGACAAAGGACACGTGACACAAATCAGACAGCAGAAATAAGGGATAGCGCTATGAAATTGAAACCCCTTGCGGATCGCGTGATTGTGAAGCAGACGGAAGCGGAAGAGAAGACGGCCAGCGGGATCTTCCTGCCGGATACGGCCAAGGAAAAGCCCACCCAGGGCAAAGTGGTGGCGGTTGGCCCGGGCAAGCTGGACGATAATGGCAAGCGAATGGAGCTGAACGTCAAGGCCGGCGACACCGTCTACTACGGCAAGTACTCCGGGACCGACGTTGAAGTCGAAGGCGAGAAGTTCGTTATCCTGCGTGAGAGTGATCTGCTCGGCGTTCTTGAATAATGAAGTTGATAGTTGTCAGTTGATAGTGGCTAGCAGTCGTCCGACTATCAACTAGCAACTAATAACTAGCAACTATCAATCGGAGAAAGACATGGCTACGAAACAGATGAAATTCAGCGTGGACGCGCGAGCGGAGATCGCCAACGGCTTGACGCAACTGGCCAAGGCCGTCAAGGCGACGCTCGGTCCGCGTGGTCGCAATGTGGTATTGCAGAAGTCTTGGGGCAGCCCTCGGATTACCAAGGACGGCGTCACGGTTTCCAAGGAAATCGAACTGCCGCAACCCTTCGAGAACATGGGCGCCAAGCTGATCAATATGGTCGCCAGCAAGACCGGTGATGTCGCCGGCGATGGCACGACAACCGCCGTTGTGCTTGCCGAGGCGATTTATCGCGAAGGCCTGAAGTACACCACCGCGGGCGTGAACCCGGTCCTGATCCAGCGTGGCATCCTCAAGGCTTCGGAGGTGGCTGCGGAAGCCATCGCCGGCCTGTCCCGCAAGGTCAAGGGTCACGAAGATTACAAGCGTGTGGCCACCATCAGCGCCAACGGCGATGAGAAGATCGGTCAGCTCATGGCCGATGCGATGGACAAGGTCGGCAAGGAAGGCGTCATCACCGTCGATGAAGGCAAGAGCACCGAGTCCGTCCTCGAATACACCGAGGGCATGCAGTTCGACAAGGGGTATCTGTCGCCTTACTTCATGACCAATCCGCAGACGCTCGAGACCGAGCTGGAAGACGCCTACATTCTGATCCACGAGAAGAAGATCAGCAACTTGGCCGAGCTGCTGCCGCTGCTGAACAAGGTCGTGACCGGCGGCCGCCCGCTGCTGATCATCGCCGAGGATGTCGAATCCGAAGC
>JBLNDH010000384.1:0-10315 GCA_050261455.1 Bacillota bacterium | reverse complement strand
ACCCCAACTACCGGGGAGGCCGCTCCTACCATTCCACGCGCATCAGCCGGGAGCGTCGATGCCGCATCAAGGCTCGCGACGGGTTCCGCTGCGTCCATTGCGGCCGGGCCGGAAAGGAACTTGACGCCGGTAACGGAGTCCAGCTTGATGTGCATCATGTGGTCGCGGTCAGGGATGGCGGGCCGGATGACGATGCGAACCTCGTCGCGCTGTGCCGGCGATGCCACAACCGGATCGAGCATGGGCGGGAAGAACTGATCTGGCCCAGATTGGCGCCCTAACGAGATGTTGGCTGGATGGGATACCCGTCGGGTCGTGATATTTCGGCCCACATTCACCAACCAGCGATCGCATACCCGCAGATTCTCAATGCCTGACGCATTTCGGTCCAAAGCCCGTGGTCTACGACGCCCGGCCGCTGATCCCGCACGAGCCGGAACATCCCTTCGGTATCTGTCACGCCCGATTGGGTTAGGAGCAATCGCAACGCACCAGTGACATCGAGATCATCTACTCTCACAGGCGAGGGCGCTGAAGCACCCGCCGCCGCGGGGAACCGCTGAACCAGCGGGTCAATGGTGTCGGCGTACCGCATCGCTCGCTGGGCCCAGCGTTCCACCTCCGGGGCTTGAGCAGTTGCCGCCATTCGCCGGCGTGCAGCCCGAGCATATCGCCGGATCAAACCTGCCTGATGGAACTGCTTGGCCTCGTCAAGCAACTGGCGCCCAAAAGCCTGTTCACCCAGCTTGGCGCGTTCGGAGTCGGCCTCGGCACGGCGTAACGCGGCCAGTTTCTCCTCTTGGCGTGCCTGACACTCGCGTTCCAATCGTTCCCAGCGTATGCGGGCCACCGACTCGAAGATCGCGTTGATCAGCGGGCGGAGAGATCGCTCCAGATCTTGGCTGTTGGTGTCGGCCCACCGGTTCCGGATCGCCACTTGTGCGTTAGTCGTGATGGTCAGGGCCAAGAGGCCGTCGTCTGGCGCGTCAGGCCGGCTGGTGGCACTGATCGCGATTCCCACCCCATCGGGTGGACGCCCCCACAGTAGTTCTTCGCCGCCTTGGAACAACTGGCCCCCAGCGGCTTCGAACGCCTTGATCAGGGCATCAAGTATCCGGAGAGCTCGATCCCTGGCCTTGGGACCGACATCGCACGGGATCTGACCCTTGGGAACGGAGTGATCGTGGTCGCCACGCGCAAACTGATGGCATAGCTGAGCGATTCTCGGGTGAGGTTCAACAAGCGTCCTTGGAACCGCAACCGGCTCATGGCAGAGCTTGCCATGCTCAAGATCATTGGCAAGCAGATAGACGATCTGGAGCGCGGGATCAGACACGTGGGGCAATGCCGGGAGCTTCACCTTCTTCCCGTGCCGAAGCTTGACCCAGTAGCCTACGGGCGGAGCCGGCAGATTGTGACGTTTGCAGAGCTGCTCAAGGCTATATGGCGAGAGCGCATATCGGATTCGCAGTTCTTGGCTGGTGAACGTCCAGAGTTCCTCATGGAACTTCGCCCGGTCCATCGCGATGACGTTGAGCTTCTCCATAGAGCGGACTCGGCCACTCCGGCCACCGGAATTCCTGCTGGCAACCGTAGTCTACCCGTCAGGGTGCTTTTCGACGACGCGATAGATGCTGTCACGCGATTAGGCGATGACTCACGGCCGCCTGCCGGCATGCCCCCAGGAACTCAAAGCTCGCCACCGAGCGGCCCGTTGAGGCCGAGCGGTTCCGGTCCTTGTTCTTCATGGTATGGGCCGACTTGCCCGACTTGTACACCCCCGTCAGACGCCACTGTGGCGATTTCTCGCAGTGCCGGATCACCGCCGGATGCGAGGCCAGCACCGTGACCCGCTTGCCCTGGGCCAGGTAGATCTCGCCCACCGCCTCGGCCATCCGAGTTCCGATGCCCAGGCCCTGGTAGTCCGGCAGCGCCACGATCCGGCTGATCCGCCAGAAGCCCTTGTGGCCGAAGTTGGCCATCATCGCGACGAAGCCCACCGGCTCGCCGTTCCAGAGGGCCATGAAGCACTGCGCGGCCGGGTGGAGGTTGGCACTCATATAGTGATGTTTCGCAAACAGCTTCCACGCCGCACGCTCGCAGCGAACGATCTCAAGCCGGATCTCAGGGCGGCGACATTGAAGCGACCCCCTTGCCAGCGTGCCGGTGGCCATGTCCAGCACCCAATCTGGCTCTAGCCACTCGACGATATCGTAGTGGCAGGTTACGGCACAGAACCACCGGATCGGCAGCAGGCCCCCGCGCATTGCCTTGGCCACGGCGGCGCTGCCGACCTTGGCCACCGTGCGGTCCACGACCGACGAGAATTCATCGAAGGCGATCCCCTCCTTGCCCGAGAGCAGCGCCCGCGCCAGGTCGCAACGGAACTTCTCGCCGTTGGAGAGCACCGCATACGGCTTGGCCCAGGATGGAGGCGAAGAGAAGCCTACGGCCGTCAGCGTCTTGGTGATCTCGCGGATCGAGCGTTCACCGAAGCAGTCCACGATGGCTTTGTCCCCCGGCCACGACTCGCCACCATAGAGCTTGTCGCCGAAGACCCGCCGGGCAATGGTGCTTTTGCCACTACCGCTGGGGCCGACGATCGCGCCGATCTTCCAGCTTCCATCCAGGTCCGGCACCTCGACGCTGAACGACTGCTTGAGCTTCTGGCTCAAGGAGACATCGAACAGCCCGGCTACCTGCTGAACCCGGAACGAATCGTAGACGGGGCATTCCACTGTCACTTCGGCCTTCATCGCGTCCTCCGTTACGCTGCCGCTCGCGGCGCATCCTCATCCGACAGGTCGGCGGCGATGGAGAAGATGAGGTTCTGGACCAGGGGATTGGCGTTGAACGCCGAGTGGCCCAGGTTCATGTAGATGTTGCGGTAGAAGCAGCCGGCCTTGCGGATCGGGCAACTCCACGGCGGCAGGATGGGCTTGCGCCAGAAGCAGGTGGCCGCCTGCACATTGTCGGGGATGATGAAGTCGCGGAAGTTGAACAGGCCCCAGCCCTGGGTCGGAACCGGATCGAGCAGGACCAGGTGATCGATCTTGATCTCCGGCACCTGCGCAGCCGCCTCAACCAGAGCGCTGCCGCCGAAGGAATGGCCCACCAGAAGAACCGGCCCGAGGTCACGCCAGTTGCGGATCATCTGGGCGAGATTGTCGCTCCACTCGGTAATCAGCACGCTGGCGGTGTCGATCTGGCTATGGATGCGGTCGGCCAAGGCGCGAAGCCCGTGGCCATTGCTGTCTTTGGCTTCCAGAAGCCCGTAGGTGAAGATGACGAGCATGTTTTCCTCCTTGGTCACAGGGTCAGGACGCGGCACTTGAAGCCCTCGCGCGTCATCCGCTCGAAGACCTCCTGTTGATGCTGCTCATCGCGGCATTCCACGACGACCTGGTATGCCTGACCGACCGTGCCGGAGTCTGCGCCGCTTTCACCGCCCATCTCGCCGTCGATGCCACCTGCGCCGGCCAGGGGAATCTCCTGCTCGGTCCAGCCGATCTCCTCGACCGGCACGCCGACCTCTTCAACGACCTCGCGGGCGTCGGGACGCCAGGAGAGGCCCCTTTGGTTAGCGAGGTTGTCATAGGCGGCGATCTTGACGGCCTTGGGCGAGCCGCTGGTCACGTCCTTGCGTTTGACGATCACCGGCACATCGCCGTCGGTCTCGACAATGATGGGCTTCTTCTCTCCATCGCCGCGCCGCATGGATGCCTTGTGGGTCTGGTTGCCGCAGAGGATCACGCCGTCGGCGCTCATGACCAGCGAGCGGGCGTAGCCCACTTCGTCGAGGCTCCGATCCAGCATCTCGGCGCCGGCCTGCGTGCCGGTGTTCAGGTTCATCCGGTCCTCGGCCAACTGACTGAGTTTCGTGATGGTGTTCGCCATGCCCCAGAACGTAGGACGTGGAGGCAGTGAATATCAGGGGCCACTACTTGGGCAGCCAGTAGTCGTTCCGGCCCTTGGGCGTCTGCCAGGCGACCTTGTTGCCCTCGACCTTGTTCTCCGCGAAGCGGTCGGGCGCGTAGAGGTTGGCGCAGTAGATGCCGACGTTGCGGGCGTCCTTCGCGGTGACGGTGTTGCCCCGGATGATGTTGTGCGTTCCGCCGCTGATGGCGATGCCGTAGTTGGTGGTTTCGCGGACCGTGTTGCCCTCGATGACAGCCCACGATGTCCCACGGTCGCAGATGATCCCGCCCCCGGAGTAATCCCGCAGCGACTTCTCCGAGGTATCGGCGGGCCATGCCCCGGTGATGATGTTGCCGGCGATGCGCAGCGGATGCTGGGCCGTGCCGCAGACGGCGATCACGTTGATGTTGTCCTCCACATCACACTGGCCCTTGGCATTGACGATCACGTTGCCTTGAACCAGCAGATCCACCGGCACAGCCTTCGCCTCGCCATTGGGACCGCAGCCGCTGACCTGGAGGAACTGGGCATACTCCATGCCCTTGGTCCTGCGGATATTGACGGCCTGGTTGTTGACCACGCGGATGCTCATGCCCGCTCTGGCTTGGATGAAGATGCCGCCGGTGTTCTCGAAGCGGCAGTTCTCGATGACCACTTCGTCGCAGCCTTCCAAGTCCAGCGCCCGCCCCGGCTGGTTGAAGGTCTGGTTGCGGTAGATCGCGCGGCGGCTGGTCGCCTTCACCGGCTTGGCGGTTGATGCCAGAGCGGCTGACGGCGGGGAGTCGGAGTGGGTGTTGTCGTTGACGCACCCGACGAGGCCAATCGATCCGACGATGAACAGGAGGATGCAGTGCTTCATGATTGTTCTCGAATCCAGAGTCGCCAGCAGAGCCGCCGCCAGCCCAGGATGAAGCTGTAGTCGGTGTCCGCCACGGCGAGCTTGTCGTTCCAGACGAGAAGGAAAGGACTGAAGTCCATGTCAGGTGTAAGGCGCGTATCCCCGGTTGGGCAGCATCAGCCATTCCTCGATGAACGCCACCTTCCTGCGGAGAAGCTCCAACTCTTCGCGGGCGAAGCGTTCGATGGCTTCAGGCGGCAACTGGATCAGCTTCTCCCCGCCCGCCGTCTGATCCGGGAAGATGGTCAGGATGGTGTGCGGCCCGATGTTGATCGATCGGGGATAGACCGCCGGCTTCTCTCGCTTCGGCTTCCCCGGCTCCGCCGAGTGGTAGCTGAGCTGATCGTCCTTCTTCGGCTCTCTGAAGAGACTGTCCTTGAACTTCGCCATGCTTGCCCTCACCCCACTGATCCGGCTTGAACCAACCCAGCCGCGCCACTGCCGCCACAATCCAACGGCGGATCGAAGCAGGCAGCGGGCTCGTCGTCTCGAACATCAGCAGGCCATCCCGTTCAGTCTGCTGGATCTCGTAGCGCACGCTGGCGAACGGATCGAAAGGGCACATGGCCACGAGCAGTTGGCTCCTGACGTGTGACTTGATCGCCAAGCGGAACTCATCGGTCATCCCCAGGGGCATCAGGGCGTCCTCGCCGCTCACTTTGATCTTTACGTGCTGGGCGATCGTGCTGCGCCGCCAGGTGCGCACGCCGGTGGCCGTGGGGATGAAGTTGGCTTGGAGCCGATCGGCGATGTCGGCATAGGACAGCCCGCGCCGGCGGAGCTTCTTGATGACCTGACGCAACTCGCCCCGGTTCGCCGGCAGCGGGTCGAGCCCGACAGCACTGCGGAACTCGTTGCTGTAATGAAGCTCGTCGATGGCTCCCAGGTCGAACCAGAGCCGCAGTGGCGCATCTGCGACCAAGCGTGTCTTGGCGCCCAGCACCAGGCCGAGTCTGAGGTAGGTTCGCAGCGGCTCCTTGGGCTCCTCGGCCAGCGCCTCCCGCACGGACCCCGGTGGGCAGCCCAGGATGCGGGCCAGCGCCACATCGGTCAGGCCCAACTGAGAACAGAGGATGGCGAGTGGGTTATGCAAAGGCTTTCCCCGCGATCCGGTGGTTGAACAGCAGCGCCGAGGCGAGTTGTTCCTTCCCATCCTCGCTGATCGGGACGAAGCGGAAGGTGACGGTCTGCCCGACCTGCTTCTGCTTGAACTCCAGGGGGATGGGGTTGTCCTCGCGCGTGGCGACCAGGTACGGCAGGTTCTGCGCCGCAAAGGCGCTGGTAACGGCTCCGGTGATCTTGGAGCTGTTGGATCGGCGCTGGAGCCTGATCCAGCGGGCGCGCGGGCCGGTGCCGTGCGGCCCGCCGCCAATGTCATGGTCGGCGTCCCAGCGGGTGGTCTCGACCCAGTCGCTGGGCGGCTCGAAGTGGATCTTGCCGCTCTGCGTGAAGCCGCGGGTGGTGTCCACCAGGGCCAGGGGCTTCCACTGGTTGTCCGGCCCGCTGTACTCGGCGATCAGCTTACAGTCGGCCGCCGCGGGCGTGGAGAAGCTGAACGAGAGCGTGTTCACGGGGGCTTCGGTGACCGTGGAGGTGTTGGGACGCACGTTCTGGACGCTGACGCTGCCCCGGCCGCAAGGGATGAAGGCCATGCGGAAGGACAGCTCGCCGGTGCGGGAGATGAAGCCCCGGCGCTCCAGGAGCGTGCGGGAGATAGACAAGTTGCGGGTGAGAAAGCCCGCTGCCTCGAAGTCTTGGACGGTCCGGCTGTCGCCCGACGTGCCGGCCGGCAGCACGTACCGGGCCTTGCCCATGACCAGCCTCTTGTAGCAGGTGGCCGGATCTCCGCCGCTGGGACCGTGGACTAGGTAGCCGCTGGTGTTGCGGATGAGGATCGAATTGAGGGGCAGGTCGTAGCGGATGGCATGACCGGCAACGCCATCCCAGGTGACGATGACACGTTCCTCGGGCTTCATCATCACCAGGATGCCGCCGGTGATCGTCGAGGGGTCGGCGATGACCAGCGTGGCCTTCTTCATCGAAACCTTGTAGGGCTGCGATTGCTTGAGGGTGGCGACCGGGCCGCCGGTCCAGCCTTGCTCGCAGAGGTTGGTCAGGGCGTAGTCGAAGCCGGCCAGAGGCAGGTTGAAGCCGAACAGGAGGCATTCCTCCGGATGCCGCATGATGCTCGCGGCATTCAGGTTCGACTTGATGTTCTCGAAGATCATACCCTCACTCCTATCACGCTGCGGATCGTTGAAACAACCGATCACCAGAGGCGTCGCGGACAGCGGCCGGTGCGCAGGTTCACCTTCTTCAACGGACAAGAACAGGCCGCGCAGCTCGCCACTTCCGGCCCGTCTTCCTCCAGGCCACAGATGGTTTCGAGGAAGCCGCCGAAGCCTGGACAGCCGGCGCAGGTCTCCCGCTTGTCGTCTAGACCCTTGCCGCGCACCGGGACCGGAACCGGCGCGTCCTGGTGCGAGACGAAACGGCCTTCGGGGCATTCACCGCGTTCGGCGTTGAGGCGATGATCGCGTCCATTCCGCAAGCACAGCGCCACGCCGTTGTGCGGAGTCTTCTGACGATGCGCGCATTCCATCGAGCACGTCCAGAGATTCCTCCCGATCTGGATGGGCAGCAGCTTCATGGTTTACCCCGGCGTGATGGTGATGACGGCCCCGCTCAGATCGGCGCTGCCGCAGTTGGTCCGACCGGCGATGGGTTCGAGCGTCCAAACGCCGAACGGCGAACAGGCCCCCTCGCTGCCCACCAGCTTGTACTCACAGCCGCTGGCGTCGCTGTGCCAGACCGACCAGTAGGCCGGCGTCTTGGTGCTGGAATTGGCCCCGTTCATCACCAGGTGCCAGCCCTGGTTGTTGGTCGCGTTGTACCACCACTGGTTGCCGCTGACGCTCGTGCCGTAGAACCACCACGTTCCGTTGTGCGAGTCCGGCGTGTTGGCGGCCCACACCTTCAGGTCATCGATCCAGGCGCAACTGGCTGATCCGCCCAGCGCAGTCGTATCCCACCGGCCCAGGGCGAACCCTTGGCTCTCCTTCATCCTCACCCAAGGAGTCGTATAGGTCAGGCGGACGGTGCCGTTCACTTTGACCGTGTAGTCCTTGCCATTGGCGCACTCGGCTCGGAGCGTGATAGGGTAGCTCAATACGCTGCCGGCTCGCCACTCGGCCAGAACAGTCGGATTGTTCACCGCTCCCCAGGCGATGATCTGGACGTAGTGTTGAACCGGCGTGTAGCCACCCTGACCATCCGACAGAACGCCTTTTCCCAATTGAACATGGATGGCCCCGACGTTGATCTGGTAGTAACGCTGATCCCGCGGCAGGTCCGCCGGGAAGTTGTCCATCACATTGAGGACGATGGAGAGATTGTCATTGCCGTTGTTGTCGCCACCCACTGGGTTCTGAAGGACAGCCTCGACATAGTGGTTATCACCCAGATTCAGGTCCGGTCCGCAGTAGTGCATCCAGACGTGCTTGCCCGTGTCGATCTTCAGAACCCCACCGCTCTTGTAGAGCTGACTGCTGCCCCCCAGCCGGCCCCGCTCAAACGCCTCGCTGAACGTGCCCTCGTACATGTCCAGGTAGCGGATATCCCAGGTGGACGGATCGAGCGCTCCGTCGCTGGCAAACTGCTCATCAATGACGGTCTTCGCCCCGTACCAGACCGTGCCGGCCATGGTGAAGTTGATGCCGTAGTCATAGGAGGGCTTGTTGACCTGATACCAAGCGTTGGCGGGCAGGCCGGTGGTGACATGCGTGCCCAGGGGCTCCATGTTCGGCGTGACCGGGCCGAAAACCCTGCCGGTCAGCACGCCGTTGGAGACGTTCCAGCACTCCCATTTGAAGCTGACCCGATCCCCTTGCTTGACGCTCAGCGGCGCGCGAGTCAGGCCCCAGGAAGGCTTGCCGTAGCGGCTGTCCAGAAACGCCTGGCCGTTGTCGAAGTTCACGGGCTTGCCGTTGACCAGCGGATAGAACAGCGTAGCGCGGTTATAGAAGTAGCTGTCGCTGGCATCCCACAGTTCGCACTGGAGCGTCTGATCGCCCATGACCACGATGCCGTTGGCCCAGCTCTGCCCGTCGTAGAACCGCCCCAGCGCCCGCAGCTTCACATCGGAGAGGACTGTCGCCAGGCCATTCTCCACCTGCACCTCGCAGCCGCAGACGGAGGGGCATCCGGCGGTCTCGGCCTGGATGGCCCGCCAGTCCGTGTAGATCGCGCCAGGTTCGTCGGTAGCCCCATCACCGCTCTTGACCAGGAAGCTCTTGTTAATCGAATCGACGTGGAAGTAGAACGGGAAGCTCGGGACCTGGTCGTATGGAATGTAGGCGTTCTGTGGGGTTTCATCGCAGGCATCCAGCCCTTGGAGGTACAGGGCCGGCTTGAAGCAGCCCTCTTCCTCGGCGATGGCGTGGACGCGATAGGCGTACTGGACGGTGATGTTCCGGGCATTCCACGCCTGCCCGGCCGTGCGTCTCACCCCGAAGCTCTGGTTCCGGCCGACGTAGCTGGTGGCCAGAGCCACCTCATCTCCGCCGGCTCGGGCCGTCTGCACGCCCAGGGCCTCGTGCGAGCAAAGCACCACCGGCAGGTCGCCGACGATCGCGCGCTCGGCCGTGCCGTGCTGGCCGTCGATCACGATCCCTTTGGCCGTCGCGGAGAGGTTCTTGGCCAGGAAGCCGCCGTGGGAGGAATCGACTTTCCCCAGGCTCGTCCACTTGGAGGCGTCCTCGAACTTGTAGTCGATGCGGATCTGCTTGGCCAATCGCGTCTTGGGCGACAGCGCCGCCATGGGCACGAGGATCGGATCGTCCGGGTCCTCGTACACCGCCGCGTGCATGGGCGTCATGCACAGGTTGTGGCGGTACTCGGCAGACGTGGCCAGGGCCGCGCAATCGGCATCGTCGTCCTCATCATTCACGGTGGCCGCAGCCAACAGATCGCGCACCGGCTGATGCTCGATGGCGGTGATCTCGACTTCGTTGTTCTCGTTTTCGCTGATCTTGGTCACTCGGCCCAGGTAGCGGCTGAGGCCCAGCTTGGCATCGGTGATCTCGATGCCATCGCCGGGCGAGAGCATGAAGCCGAGCCAGTGCGTCTTGAACGTCACCTGCCGGCGGTTGGAGGCCACCGCATCCACGACCTGCTGCGCCAGCGTGCGGGCGTGACCCAGGCGGGTGATTCCGCTGGCGCTGAGCGTCAGGGCCACCACCCGGCCCCGCACGTTCTGGTCGTACTCATCGTTGGCCTCGCCGAAGGTGCGGTTGTAGTCATCGAGCTCGTCGGGGAACTCCACGCGGACGCGATTGGCCCCGGCGGCCCGGCCCAGAAAGGAGACCTTGCCGCTGTCCTGCTCGATCTGGTCGGCGGTGAAGTGCGCCGCGGCGGCCAGGGCGGTGCGCTGCACGCCCACGTGCAGGCGGCCATCGATCAGGGTGCGATAGCCGTTGATGGCCAGGAGCACCTCATTGG